>CAKVEH010000114.1 GCA_934728205.1 uncultured Helicobacteraceae bacterium | reverse complement strand
CGCGCAATTCTTTGGCAATGGTGAGATTCCCATTGTGTGCGATTGCTATTTCACCAAGCGAATAACGCGCAAAAATAGGCTGAGCGTCATTAAGAGAATCTTCACCAGCGGTAGCATAGCGATTATGCCCTATGCTTGATTTGCCCTCTAATTTGGCGAGTTTGCGTTGGGTAAAAACTTTCGTAACTAATCCATTTCCCTTAATGGTGGTGATTTTTGTGCCATTTGAGCTAGCAATCCCGCTTGCTTCCTGTCCTCTATGTTGCATTGCAAAAAGTGCGTAATAACTAAGCAAGCTTGCATTTTTGACATTATACACGCCCACAACCGCACATTCTTCATTCCATTCTCTTGTTGTTGTTTTTGCTATTTGCATAATCTTGCCTTAATCTTATCTTTAGTTTTGGCGGGATTGTAGTGTAATTTTATTAACTTAAATCTTAAAGAAAGGATATATAAAAACTGCCTTAAATTCCTTTTATCTTTTATGCCTGATATATCTTGTCTAACGCAAACCTTGCGCCCATTATCTATCAGCATTTCGCGCTCCCCGCTCCATACTTTTTCTCCAATGCTTCTTTGAAGAATTCCCTTTGTGTTTTGGGAATCTTATCGGGGTGGTGCAAACGCATATGCTCGACATATTTGTCATAGCTTGGCATTCCCACCAAAAGATGCAAAAACCTATCAGAGCGTTTATAGAGGGTATAAACCCTCTGCCCAAACGCTCTTAAACGCTCAAGTTTTGTCATTACAACTTAGCCGTGCGCAGGGATTTTGCCCTCATAATCACTTGCTTTAAGATATGGAGTTTCTGCAAGTGGAATTGTCGGTTTCCCACTTGCACATTGCAAGCAGATTCTAATGCACTGCACGAGCACAAGGCAGGTTACAAACATAAATAATCCGCACAAACACGCATTTATGAGATTATTTGTCGCGATTATTTGAAGTTTTTGTGCTTCTTGTGTAAGTGTAGCTATAACTTCTGGGTCGCTCTCTGCGGCAATCTCAGCAAGTTTTTGTGCGGCTTTTGCTCCATTATTTTGCCATAGCGCAATGTGGCTTACCGCATCGTGCACCTTTTCACCATTTGCTGGGAGAAGTTTTGAGACGCCAGCATAAAGCGTGCTAATAAGCACCCAAGCCGCTGGGACAATAGCCACCCAAGCTTGTTTTGCTTTCCCCATTTTGAAAAGCACGACAATCACGGCGAGTAACGCCATTCCCGCTAACATTTGATTAGAAACGCCAAAGAGTGTCCAAAGTGATTTTACCCCACCTTGTGGGTCTGTAACACCTTGATAAAGGATATAACCCCAGCCAAGCACACAAATAAATGTCGCCACAATACCCCAAAATAAAGACTGAATGTTACCAATAGGCTTATACACATTGCCTAGCACATCTTGCACCATAAATCTACCCGCACGAGTTCCTGCATCAACAGCTGTTAGGATAAATAACGCCTCAAATAAAATCGCAAAGTGATACCAAAATGCCATAGAGCCCTGATTAAACAATGGGACTTGAGAGATAATGCTCGCCAAACCAATAGCAAAAGTCGGTGCACCGCCTGTCTTGCTAAGGATAGACTTCTCGCCAATATCATCAGCCATTGTGAGAATCTCCTCAGGTGTGATGACAAATCCCCAAGAGCTTATCGTTTGTGCTGCAATAGCTGCAGCTTCAGCGATGTCTTTCACTCCCGCAGTGCCAAGCCCAGCAGGTGCTACATTGATAGAAAAGTATAATCCCGGAGTGAGAATCACCGCTGCGATAAGTGCCATAACTGCCACAGCAGATTCCATAACCATCGAGCCATAACCCACCATTCGTGCGTGAGATTCTTTCTCTAGCATTTTTGGCGTTGTCCCACTTGAGATTAAAGCGTGGAATCCGCTAATCGCGCCACACGCAATGGTAATAAACAAAAATGGAAAAAGTTGTCCGCTAAAGACAGGACCTGTGCCATCTATAAACTTTGTAGTGCTAGCAAACTGCACATCAGGAGCGACAAACAAGATTCCAAGTGCCATTAACACAATAACACCAATCTTTAAAAATGTGCTTAAATAATCTCGTGGTGCAAGTAAGAACCACACAGGCAAAATCGCCGCAACAAAGCCATAAACTATCATTACATAAGTGAGTGTTACAGGAGAGAGTGTGAAAATCTCTGCTAACTGAGGATTTGCCGCAACATCTCGTCCATAATACAAGGCTAAAAGCAAAAGGGTAAAGCCAATAACACTTGCTTCACCAATCTTGCCCGGACGCAAAAAGCGCATATGCAAGCCCATATAAATGGCAATGGGAATTGTCATAGCGATTGTGAAAAGTCCCCACGGAGATTCAGCTAAAGCATTCACCACTACAAGAGCCAAAATCGCAATAATCAACATCATAATGCCTAAGATTCCAATCATTGTGATACTTCCTACACCTTTGCCTAGCTCAAGCTTAATGATTTCACCGATAGACTTCCCATTCCTACGCATAGAGATAAAAAGCACGGTGAAATCGTGAACCGCGCCTGCCAACACCACACCTACAACAATCCAAATCATACTTGGCAAATACCCCATTTGTGCCGCAAGGATAGGACCAACAAGCGGACCAGCCCCAGCAATCGCAGCAAAATGATGCCCAAAAAGCACGATTTTGTTTGTCGGCACGAAGTCGCGTCCATCATTTTTCACCACCGCTGGAGTAGCACGATTATCATCTAAACCTAAAACCTTATACGCAATGTATTTGGAATAGAATCTATACCCTATCGCATAGATACATACCGCCGCTACAACTATCCACACCGCCGAGATACTCTCACCTGTGTGTAACGCTAGCACGCCAAAACACGCCGCGCCAATAACCGCCACTACTGCCCAAAGGGCGTAACTCACTATTGTGTTCATTCTATTCTCCTTGAAAAATCTCTGCCAAATTGCTTGGCAATCCTTTGGATTATACAAAAATTTTATTCTCTATATCAAGGTGTTATTTGAGATTTGCTTGCAAATTTATAAAATTGTAAAAACTCCACATATTACAATAAAAAATATGGAAAAATTGCATAATTTCTCTAATATAAATTTTATGAATGCCGATATGCTAGGCATTTATGCTTTTATCAATCTTGTGTAAGATTTATTTCAAATTAAAAAACTTAGAAATGTTGGAGTATTGCATTGGAACACTTTAAAATAAAGCTATGGAAAACGCTGTTGTTTATGGCATTTTTGTATGTCGTGTTTTTTGCATTTCGTGGGTTGTTTGTCCTTTATCTTGGACAAGAATATGATAGCGATGATATTGCAAGAGCGTTTTTTAATGGTGCGCGCTATGATGGACAAATCATCGGTGTTATATCTGTGATATTTTTCATCGTGGGAGTTGTGTTTGTTCGTAAGGAATTTTGCGCCAAGATTCTCAAAATGCTAGGATTTGCGTGTGTAATTGTTATAAGTTTTGTCAATGTCGCTAATATCGCGTTTTATCAAGTTTTTGGAGATGTGTTTAATGTAAACTTGCTCGGGCTTGTCTTTGATGATAGAAGTGCGATTTGTGCCACCATAGCGAACGGGCAATACAATGTCTTACTAAGAATGCTTGCTTGGCTTGCTATAAGTGCTATGCTGTGTTATATACTTAGTGCGATTTTTGGAGTGATTGATAGAATCTACGCTCCAAGTGCCACCAGCAGACTTCATCAGCACCACCAAACAAGCAACAAAACAACCATTGTTTTGCTTGGGATTCTTATCCCTGCCACGCTTTTTAGTATCAATGGCACGATTGGATTAAAGGGCGTATCTTTAGGCAAAGAGATTTTGCCCGTTAGTGATACCTTTTTGCGTAAGGCTAGCACGGGGGCATTACGGGATTTGTATTTGGTATATAAAGGCTATAAAAAAATAGCTAGTTCGCATTTTAATGATTATGTAGATGAGTCCCCAGCACAAAGCGCAAAGGCATTTGCAATATACAAAAGCAAGCTTCTCCAAAAATCGCTTCCTAGCGATACAAACCAACAAGAAATTGACTTATTAGAGCTTTTATCTCATCGTGTAAATAACCCCGATTACGACACTACTGTGCTAGATTCTAATGTCGCTCTACCAAAGATAGAGCACATTTTTTATATCGTTGCAGAATCTATGAGCGAATGGCACTTTGATAGTGAGTTTGATGAGCTGGGGCTAAGCCGCGAGCTTAAGGGACTTATCGCCAATGGTGCGTATAAAGCAGATATATTTTTACAAAACGCGGGCAACACCATTGCAAGCCTTGATGTGCAAATCAGCGGATTGCTCCAGACTGACATTCCACTAA
>CAKVEH010000113.1 GCA_934728205.1 uncultured Helicobacteraceae bacterium | reverse complement strand
CTTTTTGAAACATTCTTTTATGAAAACAAAGCCATATTAGCACAATGCCAATCTCTGTTAGATTCAACCAACGAACTTATCACCAACCAAGAAAAACTTTATAAAGAATTAAAAAGTGTTTTAGGTGCTATGGGTGGAAGTTTGGAATGCTTTTATATTGATTTACAAACACTACAATTTGATGATTATCAATCTTTGAAAGCCGTCTTTAAGGCGTTGCATAGGAATTTTTTACTTGATGAGTTTAACCCAAATGACGCAAATATCCTTAACAAAAGGTTTTATGATGAATTGCTTTATATTTTGGGATTAAGCGAAGTTAAAGTAGGCTCTAAAATATTGATACAACCAAGCCAAGAGAGTGAGGCAGGGGCAAACACACTCTATAAGTGCATAATCGACAAACTACCAGAAGAGCAAAGGGATTTTGATTTTGCGATGGGCTTTGTGATTTTGTGGCTAAATCGCATTTTGTTTTTGAAACTTATCGAGGCAAATCTTGTGCAATTTAACAACGGCAATAAAAATCTAAAATTTCTAAACCTCACCAAAATCCCAAATTTTAAGACGCTATCATATTTGTTTTTTGAGATTCTCTCCAAAAAGCCCGATGACGCACAAAGGGGTAAAGATAGCAATTTGTGCTTTTTGCCGTATCTAAATTCTAGCCTTTTTGACAAACACGATTGCGAAAAAGTGCTAGAAATCTCCGCGATTAGCGATGTTGCCTTGCTAGCATATTCCACAAACGCAGATAAAAGACACATATAACAAGCAAAAGTGTGGTGAAATCCGCCTACTAGAATATATTTTTGAATTTTTGGATTCCTTTGATTTTGGCTCTGATGAGGAGGAAGGTGAGCTAGCACATCAAAAAGAGCTTATTAACTCTAGCGTTTTAGGACTTGTATTTGAAAAGTTAAACGGCTACAAAGAGGGGAGTTTTTTCACACCGAGCTTTATTACTAGCTATATGTGCCGTGTGAGTTTGGAAAAAGTCGTATTGCAAAAATTTAACGAAATCGGGCTAAATGCACCAAATCTAGAAAAGCTAAAATCACAGATTTTGATGAATGTAAATGAGGATTTTAGCTTTAGGCAAAAGGCTTTGGGGGTTTTGCAAAGCGTAAAAATCTGCGACCCAGCGGTGGGAAGTGGGCATTTTTTAGTCTCTGCATTGTGTGAAATGATAGGAATCTATCGCAAACTAGGGCTTGCAGATGATATACTAAATGCCTGTGAAATGACTGTAAATAACGATGAAGTGCATATCAGTCAAAATGGTAAAAATTTCACATATCAAAAACCAAATACAAACAACGAAAATCACAAGATTCAAGTCGCGCTTTTTGGGCTAAAAAAATCAATCATAGAAAATAACCTTTTTGGCGTGGATATAAATCCAAATTCTGTGGAAATCTGCAAACTTCGCTTGTGGATAGAATTGCTAAAAAATAGCTATTATCTTACGCAGGGCGATGATGGCTTTGATGAGAATCTGCATTCTACAATCCACCAAATGCAAACCCTCCCAAATATCGATATAAACATAAAATGTGGCAATAGCCTCATAAGCCGTTTTGATTTGAAAGATAGCCTAAAACAAATCCCAAATATTGATAAGCAAATCAAAGACTACCAAAAGCTAGTTTTTAACTATAAAAACTCTGATAAAAGTGAGCTAAAGCCACGCAAAAAAGACATAGAATCTAAAATCCAAAATCTAAAAGCAACATTTCGCCTAACACTCAAAGACCCCAAAACCAAAAAAGAGCTAGAAAAAGCGATAAAAGACCATATTCATAATTATGGTTCGTTTTTGCTTGATGATACAAGTTTGCTAGATGGTTTGAACTATTCGCTCAATCTTTTTGGCGATGAAAAGCTAGATGAGACAAAGCAACAAGAAGCGTTTGCAAGTTTTGGGCATATCAAATTTTTGCGCCACAAGCTAGATTCTGTCCTAAGTGGCAAAGAATATAAACACGCTTTTGAATGGCGTCTTGAATTTCCAGAAGTGCTCAATGATAGCAATGGTGATTTTATGGGCTTTGATTTAGTCATAGGCAATCCGCCGTATGTGGTAAAGAAAAAGGTGCAATATCCGCAATATCAGTGGAATAGCGATTTATACACAATGTTTTTTGAAATGGGCTTTAAAATCGCCAAACCAAATTATTATGTGCATTTTATCACGCCTAGATTTTGGCTTGTAAATGAGAGTCTAGAATCTATGCGAAAATATTTTTTGCAAAATATAAATTTGCTCTCTTTAAGCGAATCAAATCCTTTCACACACGCAAAAACAGAAAATGTCATTAGCGAGATTCAAGTATGCGCCCCAAATCAAAGCACTATAAAGCATTACAAAGAAACCGATGAAATTTTTAATTTTATTGACATTATAGAAAAAGATATTTTTACATCAAATGTCAAAAATGAGATAATTTTCAATGTGGATAAAAATTTAATCGCGCTTTTTGATAAGATTTGCCAAAACACAATCGCACTTAAAAATATAATGCAAACAAAGCGAGGTGCAGAATATGGCAAGGATTTTATAAAAGGTTTTAAAAAAGGTGTAAAAATCTTGCTTGGTGGCGAAGTCAAGGCTTATAGCATTGAGTGGAATAAGTCGTTTGTGGATTCAGAGCTAAAAGACATAAAGCGATTAAGCGAGTTTTTTAAGCAAAAAGATTTGATTTATTTACGGCGCGTGGATAAGCGATTAAGCGCGAGTATGGGGAGCGAATCTTACGCATTTACCAAAAATATCTATGGCATACAAATCACTGACAAAAAATACAATCCCAAATTTATTTTAGGGCTTTTGAACTCAAAATTGCTAAATTTTTATTATCTTAGAAAATTTACCACCAAAAAAGAGGAAATTTTCCCCGAGATTCAAACCTATCTTTACGAGCAGTTGCCAATCCCAAAAATAACGACAAAAAATAAAAAAATCGCCGATAAGATTGTGAATCTAGTCGATACAATTTTAGATATTAAATCTTGTCATACTGAGGCTTTTGCCGAAGTATCTCAAAATATTAACAACAAAGATATTTCGCTAAACGCTCAATATGACAAAGACACCGCCAAACTTCAATCCCAAATCGACTCGCTAGTCTATGAACTCTACGGGCTAGATTCCTCCGAGATTGAAATCATAAAATCTAAATAATTACACTAAGGCATTCAAGCGTGAGTTTATATCTAAAGTAAATTGAGTGCACTAGCGGCAAAGAGCGTGGCACTTTGCGAACGCAAAATAATGTTTGATTGCAATCTTATGGAGGTCTTTAGCATCGCTCGCTCATTTGGGCTAAATCCTCCCTCCGCACCGATAATCACACTTCTAACCTCTCTCAATCTCTCTACCATCACGCTTTGACTCACCTCATCACCAGCCACATCAAAGGCAAGTGCATTTGGATAGCGTATAAGCGCGTCATTTAAATCTCTCAAAACTTCCATTTCTAAAAGCTCGTTTCTCCCGCACTGCTCGCAAGATTGAATAAGGATTTTTTGCATTCGTTCCATATTAAGCACAAAGTTTTTCTGACTAAAATCTGCGTAAAAAAAGCTAATTTTGCTTATGCCAAGTTCATTAAGCATAGGCAGGGTTTTTTCGATGATTTTTGACTCAATTATCGCCCAAATGATATGAGCTGGTTTGCGCGCTATGCAAGCGTAATCCTTAGAATCTACAAGCTCCAAAGTGGCTTTATGCCTATCAATGTGAATATTTCTATACGCATAAATGCGCCTATCCCGCAAATTACAAAGATTAAGAATTGCATTTTTGCCTGCACGGCGGGATTTATAAATATGTCCGTATTGCTCCCCATCTATGGCAAGCTGCTTGTGCCCTGCGTTACAATGATATAAAAAACGCATAATCCTACAAATAACACGCACAAGCGACTATGATAAAAACCCCAAGTTCAGCACTATATAAATATTTCGCAAACTTAATGTAATCTTGCATTGCCTCTAGGCTCGTGCGTTTAGCGACTTTAAGTATTTTAATGCGTTTAATCTCACCAATAAGCATAAGTAGCCAAAACGCACACATTAACACAAAGCTAAAACTCACGCCACTAAAGTTAAAGAACACTAAATTTAGCCCGCTTAAAAATGCCACACTCAAAAGAAAAAACACAAGTGGCATTATAAACCATATTTTTTTATTCATTGCCACGAGATTCTTATAAAAAAACAAAGTCCAAAGGTTGAGTAAAATTGGCATTCCAAGACAAAGTGAAAAAAGCGCGTGATAAAACTTTAGTTGGTTTAGAGATTCTAAAATCATCGCAGAATCTGACACATTTTCAATCATTATTTCCCCCTACAC
>CAKVEH010000112.1 GCA_934728205.1 uncultured Helicobacteraceae bacterium | reverse complement strand
TCCTTGTGGCTATGGTTGTGGCAAGTTTGCAAAAACACGCAGGCATTTGGTTTGGTTTCCCTACCCTGCTTCTTTGCACTCTTGCACTCATTAGCGCGAGGAATTTTGCAATGGCTTTTAATCGTTTAGCTGATAGAGATATTGATGTCCTTAATGAGCGCACAAAAAGTCGCCCAAGTGTTGATGGGCGTATTTCTGCTGCGCCACTTGCCATTTTTTGCGCGCTTAATGCTACGATTTTTGTTGTTACTTCACATTTTATCAATGATTTAGCATTTTATCTCTCATTGCCGTTTTTGGTGATTTTGGGTGGATATTCGTTTATGAAGAGATTCTCATCAATGGCGCATATTGTGCTAGGACTTTCGCTTGGACTTGCTCCTATTGCTGGGTGTATTGCAATTTTAGGTAGTATGGAATTTTGGTGTTTAGCACTTTGTATTGCGGTGATGTTTTGGGTGGCTGGCTTTGATTTATTATACTCTTTGCAAGATATAGAGTTTGATTGCAAACATCGCCTACATTCTATTCCAGCACGATTTGGCGCAAAAATCACTTTATATATTTCGAGAATCTTTCATTTCTGTGCGGTGGTATTTTGGGCATTTTTCATCTCACAAACAGAGGTGCTCGGTGTCTTTTCATATATAGGACTTTGTGTTTGCGCGCTAATGTTACTATATGAGCAATATTTAGTGCATAAAGACCTTGAGAATATTCCACGAGCATTTTTTACTACTAATGGATATTTAGGATTTGTTTTTTTGACATTTATTCTTATTGATGGGGGATTGCATTATGGAATCTAGCTTTGAGACACCACTAATTTTGGCAAGTGATTTTAAGCAAGTGCTTAAAACATTTGACATTCAAACACGGCTAGGGAGCACGCACACTCAAATTACCTATGAATTTGTCAATGAAGCAAATATCAAAGCATTTCAAGATGAATTTAGTGCTTTAGCAAACTTAAGTGAAACACCAATGATGAAATGGATACATTCGAGGGGGGCTAAGGGGAAGTTGGATTCTGGTGAAGAAGTGCTGTTTGAAATTTTAGTCGAAATGTATAAAAAAATTGAGAATCTTGAGCGACTTATCAAAAAAGAGGAGCATACCCTACCCCCGTTAGCAAACACTGCTAAACTTGGATTTGTGGGACATAATGTGCTTTGCCTTAAAGATGGACACAAATTTGACAATATGGGCGATATTTATGTGCGAATGTTTTTGCCGATTTTCCCTGAGCGTGATATTGGAATCTTTGCTAAAGTCATTCATTCACAAATCGCACATATTCAAAAACTTCATTTGCGTGATACGAGGGGATTTGATAGTTTTGTGGTAGAATGCGAGCGTGCAATGATACTAGATGCTAAAAGCAATGAAACAAAAGAATAAAGAGAAATTAAAGGAAAGTTTATGGAGATTTCACTAGAGAATATCAGCATTATTTGTAGTATTTCTTGTCTTGGCGCGGTGATTATCCTCTCTGTGTTAAATTTCTTTAAAAATAGCGATATGACTAAGCGTCTTAGGCGATTTGAGCGCGGATTTGAAGATATTAACAAAGAAGTGTATAAAATAAAAAAGTGGATAAAAGATACCGAGCTAGAGAGCGAATACAATAACAATGCCATACACACCAAAATTAAAACCGAAGTCAAAGACGCACTTAATAATGGGATTATCAATGTCCAGCGACAAATCGAGGTTTTAGAATCTCAAACACTTAAGCAAAATGACTATGTTGAGGAGAAGATGCTCCAGCTCGAAGAGAAGCTACGCGGATTAAACTATACACCTTCAAATGGAAATGCGATTGACGAGAAAAAAATCATAGGACTCTTTAGAGATGGCTGGAGTGTCGATGCTATCGCTAAGGAAATGCGTTTAAATAAAGGCGAGATTGAGTTCATCTTAAAACTTTCAAATATACGCTAATATGGTTTTTTAAGTGTTGTCATTGCATTGGTTGTGATAAATAGAGGTTTAAATTTGAAATATTATATTTATGGTATTTTTGCGTTATGGTTATGTATGTGTGGATGCTCGACAACTTATAGCGGCTTTTCATACAGCCCTATAACACAAACCGCAGATTCTAAACTAAGAGGCACATACCAGCAAGATTTACCAAACAAACAAATCCACAAACGCACTTCAGGGCGCAATACATTCTTTTCTCGTGATAGCATTTTAGAGCAATCAAGCCTTGCGCTAGAAAGCGCATTATCAGATTTAGATTCCAATCGCGGTAAAGAGTTAAGAGCCGCACACGAGGTTTATAGAAAAGAAATTATCACTCTAAGTGATAAAGTGATAAAAAATTGGGGAAATGATGAAGTGGAGCTGACTTCACAAGATTCTATTATTAAATATTCAGACCATTATCTTTCGCGTTCAAAAATTAACTTCAGCGATGGGAAAATCCGCGTGGAGACGGTGGATAAATCAAACCCCGAACAATCATTACAAAACGCTATTATATCGACATTGCTTACGCCAGATGACCCAAGAAGTATAGATTTATATTCAGATTCTGCAGTGAAATTCGGCGGAAAACCATTTCTCTCGGGCTTAATCAAAGACAATGAGGGGAAAGAAGTGCTCTATGAGTGGAGAGCAAAAAAATATGCCCAATATCTCGTGCAAAACAAGCTAAAAACACGCAAAGATAGCAAAGGCGATGAAGTGTATTATGTGGATTTGCAAATGGAGGGGAATTATGCCGAGCTTGCGGGGAATAATTATCAAGCGTTTGTGAAAAAATACGCTAAAAAATATAATCTCCAACCTGCCCTGCTAATGGCGATTATCCGCACAGAATCAAACTTCAATCCCTATGCGATGAGCTATGTCCCAGCATTTGGACTTATGCAGGTTGTGCCAAGCACAGCGGGGGCAGATTCCCACGAGCTTATCACGGGGCAAAAAGGCGCACCAACCAAACAAATGCTTTTTACTCCAGAGACAAACATTCATTACGGAAGTGCCTACCTCCATATTCTTTATACACGCTATCTTAAAGATATTAAAAACCCGCAATCCCAAGAATATTGTGTGATTGCAGCATACAATACAGGCAGTGGCAATGTGCTTAGGGTGTTTCATAATGATAGGACAAAAGCTATCAAGGTCATCAACTCACTTTCTCCAAAACAAGTGTATAAAAAGCTCGCAAGCAAACTTCAAAAAGCCGAAGCAAGGGAATATGTGCAAAAAGTAAGTGGCTTTAAGCAACAATATAAAGGTATGATATGAGGTTGTTTGAATTTTACGCCGAGCCAAAGGAATGTAGTTATCTAAGCGATAAAATTAGCAGATTCCGTTATTTTCATATACAAAATTGCTCAGATTCCTTTTATATTGGGCTTTTAGAGCGTGGATGGAGGCGATTTGGAAACTATTTCTTTGTGCCAATGTGTGGTGAATGCCAAAAATGTATCACTATACGCACCCTTGTGGAAGAATTTAAATTTAGCAAAAATCATAAAAGAGTGATAAAAAACAACTATAACACCGAGCTATACATACAAAAACCAACCATCAGTCAAGAGCATTTGAATCTCTATGACAAATATCACAAAAAAATGCACGACAAAAAAGGCTGGGAATATATCCCAATCACGCAAAAAAGCTACACAGAGATGTTTATCGAAGGATATCAGCATTATGGTTATGAATTTTTATACCTCGTGGATTCTCAGCTTGTGGGCGTTGGTTTGGTGGATATTTTACAAGACAACATTAGTGCAGTGTATTTTTTCTACGACCACGATTACCAACATTTAAGTCTTGGGACTTTTAATATTTTAATGCAGTTGCGTATCGCTAAGGAAAAGAAATTGAAATATTTTTATCCGGGCTATTGGATTGATGGGCACGGCTCAATGGGATACAAAGAACGATTTAAGCCATTTGAATGCCTAATAAATGCGCCTGATATTTTTGATGGCACGCAGTGGTTGCTGCATACCAAGGAGATTGATACTACACAAATAAAGGAGGAGTGTATCAATAGTGCATTGCAAAAGGCACAACCAAGCCAACCTCTATATGAAGATTCTAAACAAATGCAAGGTGTCTTGCCAATGCAGGAGCAAAATGAGGATTTTTACAACAACACAGGAAAACCCTAAATGAATAGTGCATTAAGCGGACTTTATGGCATTAGCGATATAATTCTCACGCCAAAAGAAACAATCTACACTCAAGTGCAAGAAGCAATCAAAGGTGGAATGAGAATCTTTCAATATCGCGATAAAATTAGCGATGACAACGATATTATAGAGATTATTTATCACTTAATGGATATTTGTGCTAAGTCCAATGTCCTTTTTGTGCTTAATGACAGAGCGGAGCTTGCCATTAGGCTTCAATGTCCTGCCTTACACATTGGTAAAGATGATGGAGATATACAAGTTATTCGCAAAAATTTTACAGGGATTTTAGGAGTTTCATCATATAACGATATAGCC
>CAKVEH010000111.1 GCA_934728205.1 uncultured Helicobacteraceae bacterium | reverse complement strand
TAGTGTATGCGCTCTATGTGTTTATCGTATTTACTAATGTTGTGCAGTTTTTCATCACCAATGGACCACCTCCATTTGGCGGGAGAGGCGCGCCTGCGGCTACTCGATTTACTTGGGATATTGGTTTGGCTTCTAAGTTTTGGGACCCTGTGCATTGGCACGAAAATTTCCGCCCGGGCAAGTTAAGCTTACTTGGTGGCAATCAAGGACCTAAGCCGTGGATTCCGGGTGCAAACGAAAATGAGGATTCAAACTATCCGTTTGATACCAATCCTGCTAATTCACCGATTCTCAATCAAAATCAAACTCCACTTTCTGTGGTAGGCACAAAAGAGATTGGCATAATCCCTGAAAACTTCGCAGGCAAAAAAGGCTATGTTGGTGGTTTGGCGTATGATAAGAAAAACAACGAATTTGCCGTAGTCGGCACAGGTGGCTCTGTGTATTTCACTGATGATAATTTCAGCGAGTATAAAGAGTTTGCCGCTATCGACCAGCCAAACGGCACAGATGTCCCTATTACCGTTGATGCGACATTTTATGCACCGGGCAAACTCGTAGCCACTTCGTATAACAAAGCGATTTGGGGTGTAGAGCGTGTGGAAAGCCTAGATGAGACAGATAAGCTTATCCAATGGGAGTTTTTACCACGCGTTGAGGGCAATTTGCTTCCAGCATTTGGTAAGAAAAATGAATTGCTCTACAAAAATACCAAAGGTGCGAGAATCAACATTGGCACAACAAGAGCGAAGAAAAACTATATCTTAAGCCTTGCTAAAGACCCAGATTCTCGATACGCATATATGGTAACAGTCGCTGCCAAAAAAGCTCCAAATGTTGTGTTGCTAAAATATGACACCAAAGACAATACAATCAGTGAGGAGACTATTTTGGAATTTGGCAAAGGCTTGCAGTTAAAAGAGGGCGCAAAAGTAAGCAACTTCTACATTACAGGTGCAGACATTGTAAATGGCAAAATGCTTGCCGTGTCTAAAAACTACAATGCGCTACTTGTAATCGACCTCGCTAGCAAGAGCATTACCGATGCTTATACACTCCCAAGCGTGGGTGATATAGGCGACATAGCTATCAAAGGCGATGAGATATACCTCCTCACACGCGATGGCGGAGCAGACAAAGTCGCTGTGGTGAGAAATCCTTTATAAAAGCTCCTGTGAGAGCTCCTGTCGCAGAGCCAGCAGTGCAATAAGGATTTAGCAATCACACCACCAAGAATCTTGCTTATAGCAATTCTTGGGGTGTGATAATTTAAACGCATTAAAAATTCTTTAACCTTTGCATTCTCCACTACACAAACACTTAAATTACGCTACAATTCTAAAAATCCTTAAAATAACACAACTAATCCCTAAAGGAGTGCTTATGCGCGCGTGGTTTCGTGTGTATTTGTGGTGTGTTAGTTTGAGTATCGGGTTGTATGGTGTATCTAGTGATACTCTTACTCCCACCACTCCAAGCCACACGCTTAAAAACATTGATACAAAACAAGATATACGAGACGACCAAATGCAACCACAAGAGGGAATCAGTGTCAAACTTGATACTTATTCGCAAGAAGGATATTCTGTTTTAGAACTCAACAACAAGTCATTTAAGGAAAATGAAATCGAGACAGCTCTATGGCGTGCTGGTATAGGATATAGAGCGTCCTATAGGTTTCGTCCTATAAAAGATGTGCTTATCAATTTTCACTTTGGGACAAGTATCGAAATTACGCAAAACCGAATTGGAGGAAAAACAAAAACTTATAATGATGAAATGTTTAATGAAGAACACGCGTATGATTGGGGATTTAGAGTGATGCAAAGCGGAAGCGTGAGCAACATTGGTATTACTATAAGTATCGCTGGCAGGCATAATATACAAATCAGTATTCGCCAACTTTTCCTTGACAATGCGACATTACTCAAACGATATGCTCCAGGCTCATCTCTTGTGAATGATGTCCCGTGGGTAAGTGCGCAAAACAAGCTTACTAGCGCGACAAATGCACTTTTTAATAACACACAGATTCTAGCAAGTTATAGTTTGTATTTCTAAAATGAGGAATGCAAGAAATGGTGGCTCGAGGCGGAATCGAACCACCGACACGAGGATTTTCAGTCCTCTGCTCTACCGACTGAGCTATCGAGCCATTTTAATTTGACTTAAAACTTGGGATTATACAAGGTTTATGGTTAAAGATTCCTTAAAACATTACCAAATATCACAGATATTTGTAAATCTTTAGAATTTTTTTATGAAGTTCTAGGTGTTAAGAAAAATGTTTTATAATGCTTAGCTTTATTTTTTATGAATTAGGAAATCTATGATGGTGAAACAAAAGATTATCGTTATGGGTGGAGGACTTTTGGTCGGGCTGTTTATAGCCTCACTTTTTTTAGGAAGTTACTTCAACAAAGTAGCGTATAACCAATATAGTTTAAAAGTTAAGGATTATGCCATTGAGGCACTTAAATGGGGTGTAAAGCAAAATACCTTTATTGATGGATTGTTAGAAGTCATTGATGAGGATATGTTTGTCAAAGAGGGAATCGAGCGACAAGATTATATGGCATTTATGGACAAAAAGATTGAAGAATCGTTCCAACATATAAATATCGAGATTTTGCCTTATGAATGGGGGATTTTAAGCTCTAAAGCAAGGCTTATCATCACCAATACACAATCCAGCGAGTTTGGTGAGATTATCGCAGACATTGAGTTTTCAAACATACTTTTTTTAAGCAAGCGCGCAGACATTACACTAAAGAGCACATATATCGCCAATCATAATGAACTTAAAGAATTTTTCCCAAGCGGAGAGTTTAGCAAACTTAGTCTATATAGATTCTTAGGTAATTTAGAAATGTGCTTTAGGATAGCAGAGATACACCAGCAAAGCCAAAGCCAAGAACTCAACCTTAAGGGCTTAGAAGTTGGTGTAAAAATCGACACTACAAACCATCAAATCCTCCAAACATTTGTAAATCTCCCACTCTATAAAAGACAAAAATACAATACAAACAACGACATTATACAATCGTATGAGTTAAAAAATCTAACGATACAAAGCGACTATACTAATAATCCACTCTCAACGCAACGATTGCTCAATAGTGATTTTTTAAGCTTTTTAAATGGTATTGTAAATAATATCAATATACAATTCAAATCTTTAGTTTGGCAGGATTCTAAAACGCATATCGTGCTTAATAACGCAAATTTAGAGATTCCCATTATCGCGCACGATACCAATTTAGAAGCAAATGGCGTGTTGCGACTTAAGAAGTTGAGCAACATTGATGATAAACACAATATCTTCCTTAGCCAAGATGTCAAAAATTTGGAGTTGCATTTTAGTCTTAAAAATATTTCCACAAGTGTTGCGGACGATTTCTATGATGTCCTCTTTATCCCAGAAATGCTTCATCAATATTATGCCATTGTGTTTATAGAAAAGATTTTTTCAGGCAACCCAGAAATCGCCATTTATGATAGTTCATTATTATTGAATGATAAAAAGTTACGATTTAGCTATAATAAAACCTATGAGAGTCAAAAAAGCCTTGAGCATTTTAGAATCTCTAGCCAATATTCCGCAGACGAGCTTTTTAACGGATATGATGAACCCATTAAGATAAAAGACTTTAAAAAGCATTTTATCAAGGACAAAGAAAGCAAGGAATTTGTCTATGATTATAAAAGCGTTGAGGAAAATGGCGGGAAAATTGTGCTTATCAATGATGAACGCGTGAAATAATTCTATTTTGATTCATAAGGATTTGTAAAATGGTAAAAAAATATTTGTTGTGGTTTTCAGGGATTTTTGGTGGTTTGTTTGCATTGCTTTTTATTATGCTCTTTACGCCCATTGGTAATGGAATCTTAAAGCCCATTATTCAATCACAGATTAACAAAAACACTCCAATAGCACTTGATTTAGAGACTTTTGAGTTGCGTATATCACGCGTGGCTGTGGAGATTAGACATAAAGATTCTATTGTGATTGAGCTTAAGGGGGATTTTTCGCTCTTTACCCAAAGTTTTGATATTGCGCTTAATGTCGATGCAAAGGACATTGCTGTTTTTGGTGAATTGGTGGATACACCATTACAAGGTGGATTTGTGCTCAATGCCAACGCAAAGGGAGATATGAGTAATGTGGAAATTACACTAAATAGCGACATTGCTAAATCAGCCACAAGTGTCAATGCCTTGCTTAAAGACCTATCAAGTATTCAAAGCATTAAAGTCGTTATTAAGGATCTGCAGCTTGGTGAGATTCTCGCAATGCTGGGTAAAAAGCCATATATTGGTGGCGCGCTTTCGCTTGTCGCTAATGTGAGTGGCACGGATAACTTTGAGTTTAGTGGCGAGGCGCATTTAGGCATTAAAGGGGGGAATTTCTCCCAAAGTGCGATAAAAAAAGATTTTGAGATTGATATACCAAAGACAGATTTTACTACCAAACTTCAAGTTGATTTTCAAAAGAATATTATCGCGCATACTTTTGTCTTTGATTCTAACATAGGCGTAATAC
>CAKVEH010000110.1 GCA_934728205.1 uncultured Helicobacteraceae bacterium | reverse complement strand
TTATATCACGCAAGATTGCGTTGCAAAATGCGTGCAAGCCTTACTTGAAAAGGATTTGGATATAGTGGTGCATAACATAGAGCATTTTTACGAAGAAAACAAAAGTTTTAAGCAAGGCGAGTTTTTGCAAAATTTGCATCAAAACACCTATGAAAGCGGCTTAAAACTCTTAAAAGAAAACAGGCTTTATAGCTTTTACTTTGCGTGGCAAGGACTTTTTAAAGCAAGCATTTTAAACCGCTACGCCTTGCGTTTTACAGAGGGGATTTACCACGAAGACCACGACTTTGGGACCTTGCTTTTTTGTTTAGCGGGCAAAATAAGCTACACAAATGAGCCTTTATATATTTACAGACAAAGGGCAAATTCTATCATCACAGCGCAAAAAAACACCGCCTTCCCAAGCAAAATGCCAAGTTTTTTAGAGCCTTTAAGGGCTGATTTTAAGGACTATAAGGCTTTAAGGGCTTATTTTAAGAGTTTTTGTTTTGTGCTTGTGGGCTTTAACATTTGGGAGTTTTATGAGGCACAAAGCAGGGGGGAATTTAGGGCACGATATGAGGGGTTTTTTAGTAGCGTAGTTTTGGGCTATGCGATGAAAGTCTTTAAAATCCCGCTTTCAAAAGATACATTAGGGATAAAATCAATGCTTAGCGCGCTTAAATTCCCTAAGATTTTAGTGTGGTGGCATTTTGTGAGAGACTTGCACCGCCAACCAAAAAAACTCACCCATATTGCAAATATAAAGTTTTTTCTGTAATGTTTATTAGTGTGTTTGTGCAAACCCCTTTCCACTTCTCCATAATCATTTCTTTACTAAATCTCTCTCCCACAAGTTTCTTTGCCGCTTTGATTATGTGTAATAATATCGTTAGGTCCTGTTTTGACATCAAAGGCAAGGCAAGGCAAGCCGTAGCTAGAAGCGAAGAATCCAATTTCCAAATGTCAAGCAGTCTAAAAAAGCCTTTTTGGTCGCCTTTATCCATTCGTCCTACGCTTAAAATAAATCTTTGCGCGTGATTCGTGCATTGCGTTGGGATTTGTGGCAAGAAATTTGGGATTACACACACATTGTGATGGTAGCGTTGCCAAGTGGACAACTCACGCGATGATAGCACGATAAGAGTGTCAAAAAGATTGTTGCGCTTGTTTATGCCTTGCGTTCTCGCCATTTTGTAGAAGAAAATTTGCAAAAAACTTACCAAAATCTTTGGTAATGTGGAGATTCCAAAAATTGTGTGGAAAAACTTCCCCCCAGCTATTATTTATAGATGTAAAAAGTAAGTGTGGATTGGAGTGTCTTGTTTGGGTTATTTGCAAATCAAAACATACGCCTAAAAGCCTACTGTTAGGCAAATATGAAAATTTTTCATTGCCCTTGCCAATAGTGCGAAATTCTCATTTTTACCACATTTTTTTCTAAAAATTGCTCCAAAATTTGGGTATAATATCGCTCTATTTTAACAACACGAAGTTTGATTCTGCGATACTCACGCTTACCCCAAATAGCGTGGTTTTAGAGCTTTTATTAGAGATTGCAGGTGCTTGATTTTAAGAGATTTTAACCCAAAGCCTCTTAGCAAAGCAATCTATCTTAAAATTACAAATGATTCTAAGGAGAGAGAATGGATACATTTTTGGAGGGCGTTGCTTTTCGGCACGCTTGCAAAATTTTTGATGAAGATAAAAAAATCCCAACTGAAGTATTTGAAAATATTTTACAAGTGGGGCTTAATGCGCCAAGTTCCTTTGGTATGGAGCCTACACGCATAATGGTGATAAAAAATCCAAAGGTTAGGCAAGACATACAGCCACTTTGTTGGAATCAAGCTCAAATCACTACCGCAAGCGAGCTTGTAATTTTTAAAACCCTCACTACACAGCTTATCCCGCCAAGCAACTATATAAAGCAGGCTATGGCACGCAAGCAAAAAACACCCGAACAACTCAAAGCCTATGAGGAACGCTATACAAACTACCTCAAAGACAAGGGTTATGATGAATATAAGATTGGCTATTGGGCGGCATTACAAAGCTATATCACTGCTACTGCGATGATGGATTATGCCTCATTTTTAAAGATTGATACCTGTATGATTGAGGGCTTTGAAAAAGCTCCATTAGAGCAGTATTTTAAGCTAGATAGTGCGGAGCAAATCACGCTTTTGCTGGCGTTTGGATATAGGATTAAGCCACAGAGTAAGCGATACCGCATTACTTTAGATGAATTTATAGAATATAAATAAAGGAGAATATATGCTAAACACATTTACTGTAATCAAACGAGACGGACGCATTGAAACACTAGATGTCTCTAAAATCAAAAAATACACCTCAAGTGCCACAGAAAACTTGGAGGGCGTGAGCTCAAGCGAGTTAGAACTTGATGCAAAAATCCACTTTAAAGACAAAATCACCACTGGTGAAATCCAAAATACCCTTATCCAAACCGCTGTGGATAAAATCGATGTCGATGCGCCAAATTGGACTTTTGTTGCAGCAAGACTTTTCCTCTATGACCTTTATCATAAAGTTAGTCGCTTCACAGGCTATAAGCATTTACGCGACTACTTTGAAAATGCAGAATCTCAAGGCAAAATCGTGCGTGGATTAAAAGAAAAATTTGATTTAGATTTACTAGATTCTCACATTCAGCCAGAGCGGGATTTGCAATTTAATTATCTTGGTATTAAAACGCTCTACGACCGCTACTTGCTAAAAGATAAAGACAATCAGCCTATTGAGCTACCTCAACATATGTTTATGGCAATCGCGATGTTTCTCGCGCAAAATGAAAAAGACAACAATGAGTGGGCAATCAAATTCTACGATATGATTTCTAAATTTGAGGTGATTTGCGCTACGCCCACGCTTGCAAACGCACGCACACCGCGTCATCAACTAAGCTCTTGCTATGTGGGGAGCACGCCTGATAATATCGAGGGAATCTTTGATGCCTACAAAGAAATGGCGTTGCTAAGCAAGTATGGTGGTGGAATCGGCTGGGATTATTCTAAGGTGCGCGGACTTGGAAGTTTTATCGATGGGCATAAAAACGCTGCGGGTGGTGTTGTGCCGTTTTTAAAAATCACCAACGATGTTGCCATTGCGGTTGACCAGCTCGGCACACGCAAAGGCGCAATCGCCACTTACTTAGAAGTGTGGCATTATGATGTAAATGAATTTATCGATTTGCGTAAGAACTCTGGCGAAGAGAGACGCCGAACTCACGACTTGTTTCCTGCACTATGGATTTGTGATTTGTTTATGAAACGCGTGGAAGAAGATGGGCGATGGACGCTCTTTGACCCATATCAGTGCCCAGAACTCACAGAACTCTATGGTGAAGAGTTTGAGGCGAAATATATCGAATATGAAAACAATCCAACGCTTATCAAAAGCAATGTAAGCGCAAAAGAGCTGTGGAAAAAGATTCTCACTAATTATTTTGAAACAGGAATGCCATTTTTGTGCTTTAAAGATAATGCCAATCGTGTCAATCCAAACGCACACGCTGGAATCATACGAAGCTCAAACCTCTGCACCGAGATTTTCCAAAATACCAAGCCAAATACTTATGTCGTGCAAGTAGAGTTTGAAGATGGAAGTATCACTGAATATGCTGAAATGCAAGAAATAACAACTGATAACAATGTTACCAAAAAAGCAAACAAACTCACAAGTATAGATTCTCTTAATGGTAAAAAAGTTTTTATCACACAAAGAATCTGCAAAGATGAAAATGCTGGAGAGACTGCTGTATGTAATCTCGCAAGCATAAACCTAAGCAAAATCCACACAAAAGAGGACATCGAACGCGTGCTGCCTATTGCGATTAGAATGCTTGATAATGTCATTGATCTCAACTTCTATCCAAATCGCAAGGTAAAAACTACCAACCTTAAAAATCGCGCCATAGGGCTTGGCGTAATGGGTGAAGCACAAATGCTTGCTACACAAAAGATTGAATGGGGAAGCGATGTGCATTTACAAAAAATCGATGAGATTATGGAGTGTATTAGCTTTAATGCCATTAGTGCAAGTAGCGACTTAGCAAAGCAAAAGGGCAAATACGAGCAGTTTGATGGGAGTAATTGGAGCAAGGGCATTTTCCCCATTGATATGGCAAACAAAGAAGCACTCAAACTTGTCAATAGAAGTTTGTTTAAAGATTCTTGTGATTGGAGCTCTTTGCGCCAAAAGGTTAAAGAGCAAGGTATGAGAAATGGCTATCTTATGGCGATTGCTCCTACTAGCTCGATTTCGATTCTCGTTGGCACGACACAGACTATCGAGCCTGTATATAAACGCAAATGGTTTGAGGAAAACTTAAGTGGCGTGATTCCCGTAGTTGTGCCAAATCTCACACTAGATACTTATAACTTTTACACGCCAGCGTATGATTTAGACCAAACACTTATCATAAAAGCCGCTGCCGTGCGACAAAAATGGATAGACCAAGGGCAAAGCACTAATATTTTTATGCGCCTTGACAAAGCAGGTGGCAAATACCTAAATGAAATCTATATGCTTGCGTGGAAATTAGGATTAAAAAGCACCTATTACTTGCGCTCACAAAGTCCAGAGATTGATGAGGGGCTTGATACTATGGATAGAAGCATTGAATGCTATAACTGCCAATAGCGTAAATGCACTTCGCCCA
>CAKVEH010000109.1 GCA_934728205.1 uncultured Helicobacteraceae bacterium | reverse complement strand
GTTGTTGACAATGCGTTGAAAATCGTTGAAACTCTGGAACACAGAGCAGGTAAGGATGCAGAGGGAAAGACCGGTGACGGTGTGGGAATTCTTCTCCAGATTTCTCATAAATATTTTTCATACTCCAAATTCTCAAAGTTTCCAAAGACAAACCTATATAATCAATAATACCCTGCAAATTATTCAATATTGCTTTGATAACACAAACACCAAAAACAAAAAACATTGGCTTGGGAACATACAGGCGTGGAGTAGTGTTATGAATGAAATCCAATACTTACATTAAGTGTATTGCACAATAGATTAAGAGCAATCTATTGATGATATTTTATGTTGTTAATTGTGTTTTTAGCAAAATAGCTACATAAAAAGCTCTTTGGGCTAAGCTTTAGGCAAGCACAGCACTAAGATAAACATTACGCTGTCTTAAGTGTGTTTGCCTCGCTTTGTTTACTTGATTGTGTGTTTGCTTGAGCTAGTGTCGTCTCGCCACTTGCACTATCTTTATCGGTGAGATTCTCACTGTTTTCTTGGTTTTGTTCATCTTGTAAAGATTGTGCACTTTGCTGCAATAAATCAGCGATTTTTTCAAATGCCTCTATGGCTTCATAAGTCTTTTGGGCAATATCAATAGAATCACTGCTTTGTGTACTGATATTTTCCACCACCTCGCCTAAAGAAGTTTGTGTAAGTGTGAGATTCTCTTTGGAATCTTCGCTTTGCTTTGCGAGATTTTCAAAAACTTTAGTATTTTGTGAGACTACATCAGTGATTTCTTGCAAACTTCCCATCAAAAGATTGATACTCATCTCAACATCTTTTAGGCTTTTTTGCGTAGATTCTGAAAGTTTGCGCACCTCATCAGCCACTACGGCAAATCCTCGCCCGTGCTCACCTGCGCGCGCTGCCTCAATCGCAGCATTAAGGGCTAGGAGATTGGTTTGTGAAGCGATATTATCGATAAAGACAAGGGCTGTTTTAATATTTTCGATATTGCCCTCAAACTCTTGAAACTTTAAGCTAAACTCACCTTGCGTGTTAATGCTTTGGTTAATACCTTCAAGGAGATTTTGGATAGTTTGATATGCCACTTCAAAATGCTCCTTGCTTTGCAAAATCTTGTCCTGCGAAGTCTTTGTAACATCAATGCTTCCTTGCAATCGTACACTTAGCTCTTTGCTAGATTCTATGCTTTTATTTGCTTCATTTTTAGCGTGGATAAACTGCTTTTGTAAATTTTGGAGTTTTTGGTTGAGCTCTTGTGTGCTTGCCTCGTTTTGTTTAGAATCTACATTATCCTTCGTATCAGGTTTTTTTGCCTCGTTTTGTTTAGAATCTGCACTCTCTTGCACCTGCGCAAATAGACTTGGATTTTTCCCAATCCTACTCACATTAAACCACACCACCAAAACACTTACAACCAAACAAAGGATAATCACCACACCAGCTACACTCGCACTCATTGAGGTTATTTGAATAGAATTTAATTTCTCATAGCCCTGCGGAGTGTGGATAATGCTACCATCAGGGTTGGTTGTCGCATTAGCGAGGAATTCTTTTGCTAAATTTTGAGAATCAAGCGAAGAAATCACAATAGAAGCATTGCTGTGAGCTTTTTGGATAAGTTTTGCTGTGATAGATTCTAGCAGACTTTGCATTTTTGTGGCAAATTCCTTTGCATTAGCGATTTCTATGGTGGTATTCACCTCGTCATAAAACTCTTTTATGTAATCGTTATTTTTGATAAAACTCTCATTCCAACTGCGAAACATAGCACTTGTAACCGCTCTTTGCGTATCAGCACCTGATGAGATGATATGAGCCAAACGCCCACTCGCTTGAATGATAAAATCAAATTGCTCGACTAAGTCCTCACTCTCTAGCAACACATCAATAAGCACATTAGAATCTGCGCTCAAATCCTTTTGATACACCTGAAATGCCCTTGAAAAATCCTTGCCAGAAAGCTCACTAATCTGATACGCTTTAAAACTTAAATAACCAAAAACACCGCTAAATATGACAATAAAGGCAAGCAAAGTAATCAAACTTGCTCTTGTAGCGCGAATAAATCCCAAATGTGCGTCCTGCATTTTATTAGCCCCCTCGCTTTTGAATTAAATTTCCTAACATAAATCGCTATTTTTAGCAAAACTTAAAGTGTTATATACTTAAAATTATCAAAAGAGCTGCATAAAAGTATCAAAAAAGTATAATTTTTTGCCACATTTTCAAATAATGTGCTACAATGCGTAGTTTTAAGCAGTTTTTAGTAAAACTTAACAAGGAAGTAAAGTGGGGAAAAACTTAAGGACACTCGTAATTTGCATCATTGTAGCTATGCCAATGCCAGCAAGCGACATCGTAAGCAAGATGCACGATTTAGAATATAGTATGGGTATAATGCAAAGAGGCTTTTTCTACAATGACACAGATATTATTACAAAAGGCTTAAAAGGCTTCAAAAAAACCTACAAAGACTTCAAAAAATACGATGTAATGCAATATATTAAGCCCTCACATACCTTAGAAGAAAATGTCGTCCTAAGCACCATTAAGCACGATGAGGAAAACATCATTGCATTAGAAAAAGCCCTTGCTAAAGGCGATATTTTACGCGCTGCTGAGTTCCAAACTAGAATCTTCCGCTCTTGCACGAGTTGCCACGCTATCACACGAAGCTGGTAGTTCATTAAACTTGCTTTGTTTCAAATCTCTTTGTCTTGCTTTTAGATTCCCACTTTACACATTCTGCAAAAACCACTAAAATAGTCCATTCCAGATTTTTTGTCCCTTAAAATGGTGTGCTTTAAGCACATATAAATTAGCAATGCTTTTTGGGAGTGGGTAAATCACTAAGCGACTACCAAGCAGTCGCCGTATAAGACATCAATACATTTTGTAAGCCACATAAGAATTGCATAGATTCTTATGTGGTTCAATCTTACAGGGCGAAGTTTTCGATTTTATCAAAGTTAAGGTAAGTATAAACAGCATTTTTGCCCTCTAATTTCTTAGGCACAAGCTCTAAATACTCTTTCACACTAGGCAAACGCCCTAGTATCGCACACACACCACCAAGCTCGGCACTTCCTAGATACACTTGCGCTCCCTTACCCATTCGGTTATCAAAGTTTCTCGTGGAAGTAGAAAACACCACTGCATTATCACGCACTCGTGCTTGATTCCCCATACAGAGGC
Source organism: uncultured Helicobacteraceae bacterium (assembly GCA_934728205.1). GTDB lineage: Bacteria > Campylobacterota > Campylobacteria > Campylobacterales > Helicobacteraceae > Helicobacter_F. The sequence goes on along the minus strand of CAKVEH010000109.1, from coordinate 1,495 downwards.
TACAACCCGGTGCTTCCATACGCGCACCAGCCGCGCCAAAGAGTGAGAAATAGCCCTCTTGTGTGAGCTTTTTCTCGTCCATTTTTGTTGGCGGTGCTATCCAAATTTGTGTCTTAGACTGCCCCTCATTTTTGACAATCTCGCCAAACGCACGGAAATGCCCGATATTAGTCATACAACTACCGATAAAGACTTCGTTAATCTCTTTTGGTCGCTTAGAATCTGCCAAAATCTCACTCAAAGTCGCCACATCATCAGGGTCATTAGGGCAAGCCAAAATAGGCTCTTTGACATCTGCTAAATCAATCTCAATTACTGCGGCATATTCTGCGTTAGAATCTGGCTCTAAAAGCACAGGATTTGCTATCCAATCTTTCATCTTTTGTGCTCTCCTGCGGAGCGTTTCGGCATTTTGATAGCCCTTATTTATCATTTCATCAATAAGCGCGATATTTGACTTAAGATACTCAATAATTGGCTCTTTATTTAGTCGCACACTACAAGCCGCTGCACTGCGTTCCGCACTCGCATCAGAGAGCTCAAAAGCCTGCTCAACTTTTAAATCTCCTAAGCCCTCAATCTCTAAGATTCTCCCGCTAAAGATATTCTTTTTGCCTTTTTTCTCAACGGTCAAAAGCCCCTGCTTAATCGCATAATACGGAATCGCATTCACCAAATCACGCAAGGTAATGCCCGGATTGAGCTTACCTTTGAATCGCACGAGCACAGATTCTGGCATATCAAGTGGCATAGTGCCTGTAACAGCCGCAAACGCCACTAATCCGCTACCCGCTGGGAAACTAATACCAATAGGGAAGCGCGTGTGAGAATCTCCGCCCGTGCCAAGCGTATCAGGCAAACAGAATCTATTGAGCCACGAGTGGATTACGCCGTCTTTTGGACGCAGTGCGACACCACCACGCGTGGAGATAAACTCTGGTAGTGTAGCGTGCAAGCTCACATCTGAAGGCTTAGGATACGCCGCTGTATGGCAGAAACTTTGCATTACAAAATCCGCACCAAAGCTAATAGCGGCAAGTTCTTTAATCTCATCGCGTGTCATCGCGCCTGTGGTATCTTGTGAGCCAACGGTCGTAGTCTTTGGCTCACAATAAGTGCCCGGCGCAACTCCATCTACACCACACGCACGCCCGACAATCTTTTGAGCCAATGAGAATCCTTTTGGCTTTTGTGGTGTTTTAGGAGATTTGAAAATATCGCTCGGCGGGAGCTTTAAGAAATCTCTCGCCTTAGCAGTGAGGGTGCGCCCGATAATGAGTGAAATCCTCCCACCAGCGCGAATCTCATCGCCAATGGTAATTGGGTTTAGCGTAAATTTCGCTACTGTCTCTCCATTTTTGAGAATCTCGCCCTTATTTGTATGTATTTCGATAATGTCCCCCTCATTAAGTTTGCTTACATCAACGGCGATTGGCAATGCGCCTGAATCTTCGCAAGTGTTAAAAAATATCGGCGCAATCACGCTACCAAGCAC
>CAKVEH010000108.1 GCA_934728205.1 uncultured Helicobacteraceae bacterium | reverse complement strand
GTTTTGGCTTGTGGGATTTTGGGTGCTTGTAGATTTGCTCGCTTTTTTGCTCAATAATTTGTCTTTTTTTGCACTCGATTTTGCCGCAATCGTATTTACGCTAGTTTCGCTTAGCTCACTTGTTTTGGTCGATTGCACGGCGTTAAAAATATCTAGCAGGCTTATATCTTTGGCAGATTTTGCTAGCTTAGCCCCGCTCCCTCCGCGCCGTGTCTCTATGAGATTTGCGCTCTTTAGTTGGGCTAGGATATTGCGGATTATCACGCTATGTGCGCCCACAGATTGCGCGAGAGCCTCGCCTGTCATCGGTTTGCAATACTTTTTTTGCTTCTCATTTTTGCCCGCGTTAAATCTCGAATCTTCATCGAAAAACTCCAAGCACATACAAATATGAATAGCGATGCTAAAGCGCGATGGGATTTGCATTTTGCCCCTTTTTAAAATTTAGCGCGTATTATACCCTATTTTGCAAACTCTTTTCGCGCTAAAAGCCTCCATAAAATCACACTTAACACCGCACAAAAAATCCCTAAAATCCCAAGCGTGCAAGAAAATGGCATAAGTTTGGTTTGCGTTACAAAATCTAGCGCAAAATTTTGCGCAAACATTTGAGAAAATAACGCCATTAGCGCACCATAAATAGCCACTCCCACCGCTTCGCTCCCAAGCCGAAAGCAATTTAGCACGCCTGCAGCAAAGCCACTTTTGCTAGATTCTACGCTGCTAAGCGCGAGATTGTCAATCGCACCTGCGTGCAAGCCCATACCAACCCCGATAACAAACAGCACGCAAGCGATAAAACAAAAGATTAAAACCTCGCCAAAATCTTGCAAAAAATACAAAATCGCAATAAGTGCAAACAGCCCCAAACTCATCATTAGCGACATTGTAAGGCTTAAAATTTGTGGCATATTTTTAGATTTTGCGCGCGCTAAAATCTTGCCCGCAATGATAGGGCAAAAGAGCATAGGTGCGGTAAGAAAAAGCATAAAAACTCCAGAATGTGCAGGTGAAAATCCAAATGTGCTTTGCAAAAAGGCAGGAAAATAAGTCAAAAGCACCACAAAGCTAAATCCAGCCACCACGCACACAAGGCTAAAGCCTAAAAACCGCGCATTGCGCAGGGTGCTAAAATCTAGCAGGGGGATTACACCTTGTGAATGCAAGTGCTTCTCATACGCTCCAAAGGCGATGAACGCGATAATGCTAAGACTAAGAATGCCTAGCGTGAGCGGGCTAGAAATCTCGCTAATGCGCGTGATAAAAAGCATAAAGCTAAACAGAAAAACAATAAAAAGAGTCGCACCGAGCGTGTCAAATTTTTGGGCTTTAAATTCTGAAATTTGCGGATTTTTTGGATTTTGCAGGTTAGATTTGTGTGCGGGGTTTGGTGGAGTTTCATCTGTGGTGGCTTGCGTGTCTTTGGGTAGCACGGGGCTTAAAAGTAGCACGGCAAAAAGAATGCAAAAATGAAAGGCAAAAATGCTACGCCAAGAATCTTTGGTAGGGATTTCAAATCCAGCGATTGAGGCATTTGCAAAGGCTTCAATCAAAAGCCCAGAAATCGTGGGACTAAGGGTAATGCCAAGCCCAGCCGTAGTGCCAAAAAACGCGAACGCCTTAGCGCGTTTCTCCTTGCTAAAGGTTTTAATCAAAATTGACGCGCCACACGCAAACACGCTAGCTCCGCCAAGCCCTGCAACACCACGCGCAATGTCAAGGAATAGTAGGTTTGGAGCAAGTGCGGAGAGTGCAGAGCCTATGAGGTAAAGCAAAATGCCTAAAATAAGGCATCTGCGTGCGCCAAATCTATCGGCTAGCGCGCCCCAAATCAGCGTAAAAGTCGCAAAGCAAAGGTTAAAGCTATTGACAACCCATTGCAAAAACACACTAAAGGTGGTATTTTGTGCGTTTGAGTAGTCGATTATTTGTGGCGTTTGCAAAGTATCACTAAAACTTTGCGCGATAAATTCTAACGCAATAGCTGTGCCTGAAATCGAACTAGGCACGACAAACACGGCAAGTAAAATAGTAAGCAAGATAAGATTTGGTGTGGTGCTTTGATTTTGGTTATTTACTGCAGAATTCATTTTTGTCTCCTTTGGTTTGAGATTGGGATATTTTTAGGTCGGTGCAATATCACACCGTTATCCCATTGAATGGGGATTGATTTATCAAGTGTGATATGTGGCAGTTGGGTAGCTAGATTTTGTAAAATGATTTGTAGTTCCAGCATAGCCAAATGTCTGCCCATACAACTATGTTTGCCATATCCAAATTGCAAGTGCTGTTTGTTTTTTCTAAATGGATTTATTTGTAATGGTTTGGGAAATATAGTTGAATCTCTATTTGCTAAAAATACATTTGCATATACTGTGGAATCTTTAGGAATAAAGTAGTTTGTTAGTTGTATATCTTTTGTAATAAGTCTTGGAAAAGTCGAAGTTGTGCCTAAATTAGTAAGTCTAAATAATTCATTGATAATATCTTGTGTTGTTTGATTTTCGTTCTTTATAAGTTCCCAAAAAATAGGAAAATATAATACCGCATAAATGATTTTAGAAGCGCAGGTTAATATATTTTGATAACCTCCAAGAATAGAGCCAAGTAATAATCCACATAATTCCTTATCATTTATCTGATTTATATCTTTACTTGCTTGTAGCCAACGACTAATAATGCTATTTGTATGTAAAAATTTTTCTCTTTTTAGCAAGTGTAAAATATATTCATAAAGTTTTGTAAAATCTCTAATAAGATTTTCTTTGTCGTCTTTATTTGCGATTTGAATACTCTTTGTAAGAGGTTTTAGTGTATTTTTGTAGGTTTCTAAATCAATACCCACGAACACAGCATTTATTTCAATGATAATATTATCTAAAATTTTAAACAAATCAAAAAATTCTAGCTTTGCAATATCTGCGAAGTGTTTGTTGGCTATATTCGTTATATTAGATTTGAACATCTCCAAATCGTTTGGAGTGTAGCCATCCATAGCAATTTTTTTAGCCCTATCGTGTTCTGCACCATCTAAATTCAACAGCAATTCATCGGGGGTTAGTGTTGGTAAAACATTTGCTTGGTTAGGTTGATTTAGAGGTTTTCTAATGCAGAATTTATTTGATAAAATATTTTTTACACTATCATAATCAGTAAGGTGTAGCACTTTATGTCCGCTCAAAATTTCTATAACCTCTGGAGTGTTTGCTTGCGCTTTTGAGATTGTTTTATATGTTGGCATAAAATCGTAGTTTGGTATGTCTGTAATCAAGGGAAAATTGAAATCTATTTTTTCACTTAAATCAATAATAGTTTGTTTATTGCTCAAAAAATGAATACTACCCCAACCAATTTTGTTTGCCGACAAGCAATTTTCTTGGACATCATCAATTAAGATATTTTCACAAGGTTGTGTTTTGCTTATCTGTTGGGCTATTTCAAAGATTTCTCTATCAGGTTTTCTACAGCCAAATTTGCAAGAATCCACGATAAAGTCCGTATAATCATCAAGATTAATCATTGCCCTCCAATGAGATTCCCATTCAATCACATTGTTTGTTAAAATTCCTACGCTATATCCTTGTTTTTTTAATTGTTTAAAAAGCCATATCATTACTTTGTTTGGAGTTACTTCACTAAACCATTGTTTGCCAAAATTTTCTAAATCTGCCTTTGTTGTATCTAGTTGGGGATATAGTTTTTGCAAAGAGTTTCTTACTTTAATTCCCCATTCATTTTGTGTTATTTTAGCATTTTCGATTGGAGCAAGCATTGGCATACCCAAATCATCGGCAACACTTATCATAGCTTCTTTTAACTGCCGTGATGAAATGCCTGTTTTTTGATAATATGTGTCAAAAAGTGTTTCTATTGGAGGGGATAGAACACCACCAAAATCAAACCATACAACTTTAATCATTATTGCCCCCCCCCCCCATTATAAATTCTATATTAGAGAAAACACTTTCTTTTGATTCTGTAGATTTGATGCTTATATTTATTGATATTTTGTTATTTTTTTGACATATATTTTCTTTCGGCGCATAGCAAATGTTGGAATTATAAAATTCACAAAAATTTTTAAATTCTACTTCTATACTACTGAATTGTGGCTTTATCGATTTGTTGGTGTATAAATTTGCACATACTGCCAGTCCAAATTGCTTAATAGCTTCTATAATCAAAATGCCTGATATATGGTCTAATGGGTGCTCAAAAAAAGCTGGGTGTGTTCTATCTGCAATAATTGTGGCTTGAAAATAATTTGCAGATTCTAAAAAATCCCCAATGACAACATTTAAAATGTGTTCTTTGCATACGATTTCTTTTGAAATTGGTTTTATTTCTTGTGTGATAAAATCTTTCTGTTGTGAAAAGCATCTAATCTTATTCCACATTTTAGAAGTAACCCAAGAAAATTTCATTGATTTACAAGCATATAATTCTTGATTTATATATACACTCATATCTATTTCAAGTCCGCATAAAGTATCTTTTTTGATTTTTTTGTCTATGATTTTTGTATGAATGATTACTTTATGTTTATTTATTTTCCTAGCGTGCTTGTGTTCTAAATATAGTGCAAAATTTGCACTATCAAATATAAATTTGCAATCAAAAGAAACTCCATAAAAAGTATGTGCCACATAGATTGAAACCTGCCTACAAACTTCTAATATAAGAGCACTATCATACGATTTAGAATAACT
>CAKVEH010000107.1 GCA_934728205.1 uncultured Helicobacteraceae bacterium | reverse complement strand
ATCTAGGACGACTTGCGCCATTGTTTTGTTATCAAAGTTAAACACAATGGGAGCGAGAAAGTTTATGGTAGAGTTTTCGATAGGATTTTGCAAAACCATAATATTGGCAACAAGCATATTCTTACAAGCCTCTAGCTCAAGCAACACTTTTAACGCAGTGGGAATCTCAAACTCATAATTGCGCAACAAAAATGGATTGACTAAGGTAAAGGTAGGCACGCCACCATCGCCATCTGGGTTGCTAATACGCATAAAAAGGTCATCAATTTGTTCAAACTCCATCTGCATTACATTCTCAAAGCCTAAAATCGGCGACTTCACTTCAAAAAGCATTATCTCACTCCTGCGCTTAAAATTGTGGAAAAGCCTTGTAATTTGTTTAAGTATATACTTTAAATTGTGTATAATACCACTTTTAGTAAAAATTGCATAAACAAAAATAATACCATATTCATACAATCTCTTTGAGATTCTATGAGAATTGGCGTGTAAATTTATTTATAAAGGTGAGAAAATGAAACAAATATCTCTCATTATCTCTTGTGCCTTGCTTTGTCTGGGTTGGTTTAGTGCGTGTGCGCAAAAAGAAGTCCAATACAACAAAAGTGCGGCATATTGGTATGAAAATATTTTAAAAGAAATCAATTTTGGGAATCTTGAGGGCGCAGATTCTCATTATTCTTCATTGCAATCAGAGCATATCAACTCCCCACTTTTGCCAGAGGCTATGCTTATTTTAGCTCAAGCCCATATGGATAGAGAGGAGTATTTGCTCGCGAGTTTTTATATCGATGAGTATGCGAAGAGATTCTCTACTTTTAGCGACCAAGATTATTTAGGGTTTCTTAAAATTTTAGCCAATTATTATGGATTTAAAAACTATGCCAAAGACCAAGAATTTCTCTACCGAGCGGTTGATGAGACGCAAGCATATCTCAATGATTTTCCAAATAGTCGGTATAAGCCATTTGTGGAATACATTTTTATTAAATTTAAGCTAGGCGAAAATGAGCTTAATACCTCTATCGCTAATGTTTATAAGCGCAAGGGCAAGACACAGGCGCAAGATGATTATCTTTCGCGTAATCAAGAAATAGCCCAAGACATTAAGATTAAACCATCTCATATCCCGTGGTATGTGAGAATCTTTAATTGGTAAATCAAAAATTACACGCATAAAGGCATACAAATGAAACCAGAATCTATTTCTTTTCCATTAAGCACCCCCATTTTTATCCACAACGATGCCCTTGTCTATCCGTTTATGATTACCCCGCTTTTTGTCAGCGATGAGGAAAATATAAAAGCCATTGATAAGGCATTAGATTCTCACAATGGACTTATTTTTATCGCGCAAGCAAAAGAGGAAGATGGCTTTTATGGTGTGGGCACGATAGGGCTTATCGTGCGCAAATCCGCCTCGCCCGATGGCAGGGTAAAAGTCCTCTTTCAAGGCATAGAGCGTGCCAAGATTATAAGCGTGAATAATGAGAGCGATGATGAGGCATTAAGCGGGTTGATAAACGCCCACCCTTATAAAGCGTATGAGGAAAGCACAGCAAACGCACTTTTAGAGGTTTTACGCGAAAATGTGAGAATCTTAGCAAACACAAGCCAGCATTTTTTTAGCAATGTGGATATTTTGCGCGCGATTGATGAGGATTATGATGCTAATCGCGTGATTGATAGAGTGGCTTCGTGCTTGCATTTAGTCAAAGATACGGCATATGAGCTTTTTGCTCAAGATGATGTGTTGGTGAGATTAGAGCTTGTTGTGCAATATGTAATGGAAGAAGTCCGCGCACAGCGATTACAAAAAGAAATCAAATCCAAAGTGCATAACAAAATGGAGCAGGTGAATAAGGAATATTTCTTAAAAGAGCAAATGAAACTTATCCAAAAGGAGCTCGGTGAGAATCCAAAAGATGAGGAAATAGAAGCCTACAAACAAAAACTCGAATCACTCAAAAAATATATGAATGAGGATGCGTATAAGGAGATTAAAAAGCAAATCCAACGATTAAGTAGAATGCACCAAGACAGCGCAGATGCGAATTTGTTGCAAAATTATGTCGAGTGGTGCTTGGAGATTCCTTTTGGGAAGTTTTCTTCTGCAAAGATTTCTATAAATGCCATAAATAAGCAGCTCGATAGCGACCATTACGCGCTTAAAAGTCCTAAAGAGCGTATTATTGAGTATTTTTCGGTGCGCGAGCTTTCGCTAAAGCGCAAGGCAAAACTTAAAGATTCTAAAGGCACGATTTTATGCTTTTATGGACCACCGGGCGTGGGCAAAACAAGCCTTGCAAACTCTATCGCTAAAGCCACAAAGCGTGCATTAGTGAGAATCGCACTTGGTGGAATGGAAGATGTCAATGAATTGCGCGGGCATAGACGCACTTATATCGGTGCTATGCCCGGACGCATCACACAAGGGCTTATCGAGGCAAAGGAAATGAATCCTATCATCGTGCTTGATGAAATCGATAAAGTTGGCAAAAGCTATCGTGGCGACCCTTCAAGTGTGCTTTTAGAGATTTTAGACCCTGAGCAAAATGTCGCTTTTCGCGATTATTACACCAATTTTAATTTAGATTTATCTCAAGCTATTTTTATTGCTACGGCGAATGATATTAGCTTCATCACTCCACCTTTGCGTGATAGAATGGAGTTTATTGAAATCTCAAGCTATACGCCAAGTGAGAAATTTAACATCGCTAAGAAATATCTTATCCCACAAGAGCTTAAAAAACACGCCCTGCAAAGTAATGAAGTAAGCATCAGCACACAAGCTCTCAAAGAAATTATCGAAAAATACACTCGAGAAGCTGGGGTAAGAAGTTTGCGCAGGCAAATCGCAAGCATTATGCGTAAAAGTGCTCAAGAAATTTTAAAACTCGAAATTGCCAAAGATTCTAAAAATACTAAGACGGGTGCAAAAGCAGCAAATGGTGCGCGAGGAAAAAACCCTAAAGTTTCTATCACACCTAAGAATCTCTCTAGCTTTTTAAAGAAAATTATTTTTGAAGTAACAAGCGCAGAGAGCAAAGATAGGGTAGGTGTAACGAATGGACTTGCTTGGACGAGTGTGGGTGGAGATGTGTTAAAGATTGAGGCGATTAAAATTAAAGGCAAAGGGAATCTTACGCTTACAGGGAGTTTGGGCGATGTGATGAAAGAATCTGCCAAAATCGCACATTCTGTGGTAAAGACACTTTTTGATAAAAACATACTTTATTCAAAAAACAAAAAATCTTTTAAAAACCAAAAAGAGAGCAAAGATTCTAAAAATAGTGAAGCGCAAATCTATAATTGCTATGACATTCACCTGCATATACCAGAGGGTGCTACGCCAAAAGATGGACCAAGTGCGGGAATCACAATGGCGTGCTCGCTTGCTTCGATTCTTAGTGATAGGGCAGTGAGGGCAAGCGTGGCAATGACAGGGGAGCTTACTTTAAGTGGCGCGGTGTTGCCTATTGGCGGGTTAAAAGAAAAGCTTATCGCCGCACATAAGGCTGGGATTAAAAAAGTGCTTATCCCTAAGAAAAATTTAGACCGTGATTTAGAAGAAATTGATGCTGAGGTCAAGCAAAGTATGGATATTGTGGGTGTGAGCACGATTGAAGATGTGCTAAAGTTAGCCCTTGTAAATTAAGGATAGGGTAATGATAGGTAATATAAAACTATGTCATCTTTTAATAATCCATTTACCCCCCCCCCCCTATAAATCTCTCTTAAACTTCCTTAAATGCGTTTTATTGCTACAGTTTTTATCTTGTAGCACTGTGGGTGCGTATAATTTCTGGCGTGATTCTGCTGGAAATGTGTATGGGAATATCAATAATGGTGCTAGTCCAACGGTTACTTTGCACTTAAGGAATGACGGTGCAGTGTGCACTGGGCGACTTGGAAAAATCTCAGATAGCTGCTATTATGCAAATAACATTAAAGGCGCACAGAGTTTAAGTGTGGTTAATCCATTAGCATTTTTAGCACTTGATGGAATTTTTGGCAGTGTGTCTATTGAGAATGAACTTCATTGTCCGAGTGGAGTTTGTGGTGATAGAATTTCTCTTGCGATTAGGCGTAATGCGGTAATTGATAATTTAACTATTGGCTTGGATAATAGGGATGATTCAAGCTATCTTAAAGGTTTTTTCCTCAATTTAGGCACAATTAACAATCTTAGTGTGAATGGAAATATAAATTTTTATAACAATCAACACCTTAGTGGGACTATCACTAATCTCCACATTAGGCGGTGGGATTTAAGTATTAACGCTCCAGCTAATGAGTATAATGCAAGGACTGATTGCTCTGTCAATCCAAATGCCCATCTTTGCACCACTGCAAGTAATATAACACTTGATTCTCAAAGTTTGCATATAACACTTGGCTCTAATACAAATGATGGAATTTATTCCTTTGAGAAACTCATCTTTGGTGGCAACAAAACTATCAATATGAGCCATTTACGGGCTGGACAAGGCGTAAGGATATTTCCACGAATGAATCAAACAGGACAAATAGTGGGCTTTAGTGTCCATCCAGATGTAACAGATAGTTTTGGTGCGAATATTTTAAGTGGTGTGGCAGTAAATACAATGAATCGTAACATTCTTGTCAAAAATTTACTAGATTCTGTGAGTTTTCATCATTTTTATCGCACAAACCTACGACAGCTTAATAAAAGCCATACGCAAAATAAGAACACTCAAGTAATTTACAATATCCCAAGCAATGTATACTG
>CAKVEH010000106.1 GCA_934728205.1 uncultured Helicobacteraceae bacterium | reverse complement strand
CCACAGGACAGTGGTCGCTACCTAGTATCTGTGGAAAGGCTTTGAAGTCGTTGTAGATTTTGGCGTTTTTTAAGGTAGATTCTAAGGATTTGGAGCAGAGGAAATAATCAATCCTCCAGCCCACATTGTTTTCTCTAGCTTTGCCAAAGTAGCTCCACCAGCTATACGCGCCTTGCAAATCGGGGCAAAAATACCGAAAAGTATCGATAAATCCGCAATCTAAAAGCGTGCTAAATTTCTCCCGCTCCCAGTCGCTAAAGCCTGCATTGCCCTTAAACTTTATCTCACCATTTTTGTCCCTTTTGGTGCAGTTTGTTTTTGGGTTTGCCAAATCGACTTCATTGTGGGCGACATTTAAATCCCCGCAGATTATCACGGGCTTTTTGTGCTCTAAACTTTTAAGAAACGCACGGAAGTCATCCTCCCACGCCATTCGATACTCTAGCCCCTCTAGCTCGCGTTTAGAGTTTGGAGTATAGACATTTACAAGGTAAAATCTCTCAAATTCTGCGGTGATGATTCTGCCCTCATTGCTCCTGCCGTGCTTCTCTAGGCTATCTTTGTGAAAATCATTCATTTCGTAGCGCACACTTAGTGGCTTTATTTTGCTTAGCATTATCGTGCCAGAGTAGCCCTTTTTATCCGCGCTATGCCAAATCTCTGTGTAGCCCAAAGAGGCAAAATCAAAATTGCCTTGCTCTTTTTGCATTTTGGATTCTTGCACGCAAAAAATATCCGCATCTATTTGCTTAAAAAACTCCATAAAGCCCTTATTCATACACGCCCGCAGTCCATTGACATTCCACGAGATGAGGTTTAGCGTTGGCATTTAGATTCCCTTAGAATCTAGTCGTTTTTTAATCTCAAGTGCGATGTCATAGCCGTGATTAAGCGCGATGGCAATCGAGCCACCATTCCTAAACAAAATATCTCCAGCGACAAAGAGATTTTTTAGTGCACTTTCATTTTTATCGCATATTGGCACATTGTTTTCATCAAGTTTGATATTGCATTTGTGTAAAAAGTCCGTAGGAGCTGCACCTCCAATGGCATACACCACTCTATCAAACACCTCATTTTGAGAATCGCCAAAGCACACTTTGACCTTCCCACCCTCATCTTCTAAGCTCACAATATCCACACCTAAGCGTGATTTAAGCTTGCCAGATTGCATTACTTCTTGAAGTTGAGTAGCGTTAATGTCGTTAATGCGTGTAAATTCGCTTCGGCGGTAGTTTAGCGTGGTATCATTGCTTTGACATAGAAGTGTGGCGTATTCTACCGCCGAATTCCCTCCGCCAACGACTAGGAGTTTTTCATCGTTAGGGATATTATTAGCGTTGAATTGCACTCTGCGTTTGATTGATGAGGGGATAGGGTAGGTTGGTTTGTTTGGTTGCCCCATTTTGCCAATAGCGATGACTACAAAGCGCGCTTGGTGCGTTTGATTAGTGTTTGTGTGAATGGTAAAAATATCGCCATTGTGTTGAATAGATTCTATATCAGTTTTGTAGTGAATGTTTAGGTTGCTTTCTTGTATTATTTTATCAAAAAATTCTAGCGTGCTTTCTTTGTTGCCATCTTGGAGTAGAATATGCCCTTTTAAATCCGCTTGTTGTCCTTTGTAGTCCTTATCCACGCGCTTGCCGTCTTTGTAAAATTGTCTAAGAGTAGAGAGGAAACTTTCTCCTTTCTCAAATACGACAACATTTTGAATACCTAAGGCTAGACATTCCACGCCACAGCCAATCCCAGCAGCTCCACCACCTATAATTCCAACATCATATACCTTATTCATTTATCCTCCTTAAGTTGTTGTGTATTTTGCTCTTTGAGAGAATCTAAGTCATCTAAAAAATTATGCTTTTTTTCTTGATTGGCAATTTTGTTTAAATCTTCGGGGGAATCAAAAAGCACCCCTTCCATCATTTTGCCCTCATCATCAAATTGCCCGTTTTTGAGCCCCCATACTACACCAAGTAGTGCGACAAAGCCTAAGGTGAGCGAGACACCAAGCATTAGTGCGATAACTTCTTCACTCAAAGTTTTGCTTCCTTAATGTAAATTTATAAGCGTATTGTGCCAAATTGTAATAAACGCTTAAAAAATCAAACTATCCTCAATATTCATATTTTGCGTTGGCGGGAGTTGAGAGACATCAGTATAGAGGAATTCACCATCATTATACGCCCTTCTCATTACGCCACCGGGCACAGGAAAATGTCGCCTTAAACTAGGCTCAATCTTTAATATATTGCTAAAAAAATACGCACTAGCAGGCGCAGAAGTTACACCACCTGTTTCAGTTGGACCAATGGGGAAGTTATTGTCTCGTCCCATCCATATAACTACCTGCAAATCAGGGGAGAATCCACAAAACCAACCATCGACATTTCTATTAGAAGTGCCTGTTTTCCCGGCGATTTCGATATTTGGTAAATGCGCGCGTGAGCCTGTGCCACGATTTACGACATCACGCAAGATGTTGGTTACTAAAAATGCCTGACTTGGCGATGTAAATTCCTCTTCTTTAGTTGGGAAGTTGTCATTGACTTCGCCCTGTGCGTTTGTAACAGATTCTACAAGTCTTGGCGTTGTGATTGTGCCATAGTTTGAAAATAGCGAATATTTCCCCGCTGCATCGAGTGGAGAGATACTAAGAGAACCCAAAACAATACTCATATCAGGCGGAGCACCCTTAAAATGCAAATTTTCAATCCCTTGATAGATTGTATCAAAGCCAACTTCTTGCACGAGATTGATAGTAGCGAGATTGGCTGAATGTTGCAAGGCACTATGCAAACGCACCATACCACCATACGAACCTACATTTTTAGGTCGCCATATACTCGCTTCAGCTTCTTGCCCCACACCCTCCACAGAATCTAAATCAATATTTTTCACTCGTCCGCCAAATTTGCGTGGGACATCGGGTATCTGCCACGCAGGAGAATATCCTCTATTAAATGCAAGCAAGTAAATAAATGGCTTTACAGTTGAGCCAAATTGTCGTTGTGTTTGTGTAGCACGATTAAACGGCGAAATCGCATAATCTATCCCGCCCACAAGAGCTAAGACATTGCCTGTTTCTGGCTCGGTAACTACCATTGCGCCATTAAGATTCCCGCCAAATCGTTTGGTGTATTCCTCTTTTGGTATAGCGCGTATGAGGTTTAATGCTTTGGCGCGAGATTCTATTATCATTTCTTGTTCGTTTTGAGGGTCTATCTCTCGTTCTTGTGTGTTTGCCTCTTCAAACATATTTGGATACCGCTCTAATAAACGCTTGTTGGTTTCATTGTATGTGTGTATAAGTGCGCTTTGGGCGATTTTTTGATAATCTAAATCGATGGTTGATTTTACTTTGTATCCGCCCACTCGTATATCTGGGTATATTTCGCTCAGTTGGCGCACGATCTCATCGACTGCGTAAGGCGCGGAATTTTGCGTGAGTGTTTCATTATATACCTTTGGGGTTTCTTTGATAGCCATAGCGTATTCTTGCTCGGTAATCCAACCAATTTCATTAAGCCTATCTAAAATTGCATTAGCACGCAAAAGACAATAAGTCAAATTGCGTGTGGGGTCATAAGTGCTTGGAGCTTTTGGTAATGCTATAAGCATACTTATTTCTTTTAAAGAGAGTTCGTTTAGATTCTTTTTAAAATATCCTAACGCCGCAGTCCTTATACCATAATAGCCGTGTCCAAAGAAAATATGATTAAGATAAATCTCTATAATATCCTCTTTGCTCATTTGTTGCTCTAAGAGGATAGCAAACACTGCCTCTTTAATTTTGCGTTTAAAACTTCGCTCAGAAGTTAGCGCGATATTTTTCACAACTTGCTGAGTAAGCGTGCTCCCGCCCTCAGAGTATCGCAAACTTTGTATGTTTTTAACCATTGCACGCGAAATCGCATCAGGATTTATCCCAATGTGCTCAAAAAACAATGTATCTTCTACTGCTAAAAGCACTTCTATTAAACGCGGTGGAATCTCATCAAACCTTGCATAAAGACGAAACTCTATATCAAAGACATTTGCTACAAGCCTGCCTTTTCTATCAAAGATTTGTGTGGTTATATCCATACGATGCTTTTTTATCGCATCGATTTGGTCTTGAGATTCTGAGTAGATATTATACATATATCCTAGCACACCGATACCGATGACAAGCACGACAATACCAGCACCATAACCAAAAGAGCGAAATAGATAATTCATACAAATTTCTCCATTTTATTTTTATTTGGTTGGAGTGGCATCGTGCTCTTTATGCTCCCGCTTGTCTGTTCCATTGCTTGTCTGGCTACTTGGAGTGGGAGTTGATTTGTCAGCTTGGGCTACTTCTTTTTCCTGCGGTGCGGAATCTGTTTTAGCAGAGCTTGTGGGTGCAGGACTTTTTGGTGTGGGGGTTGGTTTGGCAGGTGCAGATTCTTTTTGTTTTTGTGGTTTGGTTATATAGTCATTGCTAAGTTCATTGATTTTTGCGCCATTTTGTGCTTCAATCTCATCATACATTTCATCAATAGATTCTATCACACCATTAGAGTTTTCTTCCATTGCGAGAATTTTTTCTTTGACGAGTGATTTTGGGCAAGATTCATTAGGATTTTCAAATATTTGCGCAAGCGTGATAGCTTGTGTATGCACTTCTGCGTGGAAAGAATCCATTTTCTTATACCCATTTGTATTGCTAAATAACTGCTTGCCACGCCCCTCAAAATACCATTTCCCTAAACGACAATTTTTATGATCCACTTTCGCAAAG
>CAKVEH010000105.1 GCA_934728205.1 uncultured Helicobacteraceae bacterium | reverse complement strand
ATTAAATCCACGCTTTGCGGAGCCAAAAGCGAAGTTTTAAGCACAGAATTTTCATATAAAGCGACATTTTTATGTGCAAAAAATGGCACGAGTTTTTTTGATTTTGTCTTACATTTTGCTTGAATGTTTGTGGCAATACTTGCAGGATTTAGACTAGATTCTGCTAGTTTTGTGTGTGAAGTCAAAGTCATTTATCGCCTTTGTAGTATTTATCTTGCATTATACCAATATTCTTTTTTGGTTATCGCCATTTAATTTACTTCATAACAAATCACAAAATATTGATTTTAGCAATGCCAAGTGTGATAAACACTCCTGCCGCAAGGCAAATCATCACCACAGCCATATTGATGGTGCGCGAGATTCCCATTAGCGTGTTTTCGTGGATAATATCCACGAAGGCGTTGATGATAAGCGCGCCCGGGATAAGATAGAGGATGCTCCCCGCGATAGCTATATCAGGCGTGGCAGAGAGCCCCAGCCACACGCCGATATACGCCGTGAAAGACACGATAAATGAGCATAGCAAATACTGCGCTCGAGAATCCAGATGGATTTTGTGGCAAAAATGGCGCACCAAAATCCCCACAAAAGTCCCCGCAAATATGCAAAGCAACGCACCCAAATCCCCGCCAAAAAGCCGACAAAACGCCGCATTGCCAAGACTAATGATAAACACACCTAGCACAGCGGAGAGTCGCTTTTGAGAAAGGGTGTAATCAAAGGATTTTTGCGCTTCTTTTAGGCTTAGATGTTCATCGTGGATTTGCCAGCTTAGCGCACTTAGATTAGAGATAAGCGCGAGATTTGCCCTCAAGGGCTCGTTGTTTATGACTTGGGTTTGGCGGTTATCGTAGTTGTGTGCATCGGTGATATTTATAGTAATGTATTTCAAAAACACGCTTAAATGCACTTCATAGCCCCACGCCTTGCCGATGCGCTCCGTGCATTTGATGATACGCGAAGTGTATGCACCATTGCTAAGTAGCGCGCTAGAATAACGACACAAAAAATCACACACGGCTTCGATTTTGGGCTTTTGCTTGCGCAGGGTTTTGGGCGTGGATTTTTGATTATTTGCTTGTTTTTTGTGGGGAGATTCTGTGATGGGAGGTTGTGAGGCGATGGCATTTTTCTTTGCGCGTGGCATTAGCTTATCCTAGTTAAAGTTGGTTTGGGTTGAGGTTGATTTAGCGCGCGATTATAGCACACCAAATCCCAACTAGAATCTACGCACATAGAATTTTACTTATTTTTTACATTTTGCCTTGCCTGCGATGATGAAGCGCAATGCGTTTAGCTTGATAAAGCCCGCAGCGTCCTTTTGGTCATAGACAGAATCTTCCTCAAAGGTGCTATACGCGGCGTTAAAGAGTGAATTGCGTGAATTGCGCCCTAAAATAGTAACATTGCCTTTGTAGAGCTCTAGGCGCACTTGCCCATTTACGCGTTGCTGTGTCTTGTCGATTAGGGCTTGGAGTGCCTCTCTCTCGGGGCTAAACCAATAGCCATTGTAGATAAGCTCGGCGTATTTTGGCATTATAGAATCTTTTAGATGTGCTTCTTCTCTATCGAGGGTTAGAGATTCTATGGCGCGGTGTGCTTTGAGGTAGATTGTCCCGCCGGGCGTCTCATAGCAGCCGCGTGATTTCATTCCCACATAGCGATTTTCGACTAAGTCAAGCCGCCCGATACCATTTTTGCTCCCTAGTTCGTTGAGTTTCTCCCAAAATTTCGCAGGGCTTAGCTTTTTGCCATTGATTGCGACTCCATCGCCTTTTTCAAACTCAATGGTGATGATTTGTGGCGTATTAGGTGCATTTTTGGGGCTCACACTCCACCGCCACATACTCTCCTCAGGCGCGACACTTGGGTCTTCGAGAATCTGCCCTTCATAGCTTATATGAAGCAGGTTTGCATCCATTGAGTAAGGCGATTTATTTTTCTTTTTTTCGATTTCAATACCCGCTTTTTGCGCGTAAGAGAGGAGTTTCTCTCGGCTATTTAGATTCCATTCGCGCCACGGAGCGATGACTTTTATGTTTGGGTTTAGCGCGTAAGCCCCGATTTCAAAGCGCACTTGGTCATTCCCCTTGCCTGTCGCGCCGTGTGCTATGGCATCTGCGCCGACTTTTTTGGCGATTTCTACAAGTCGCTTGGCAATAAGCGGGCGAGCGATACTCGTGCCTAGCAAGTATTCGCCCTCATAGATTGCATTTGCCCGAAACATTGGGAACACAAAGTCTGCTATAAATTCCTCTCTCAAATCCTCGATAAAAATATTTTGCTTTTTTATGCCGAGCTTTATAGCTTTTGCCCGCGCAGGCTCGACTTCCTCGCCCTGCCCAATGTCCGCTGTGAAAGTTACCACCTCGCAGTTGTAGTTATCCCCAAGCCACTTTAAAATCACACTTGTATCAAGCCCGCCAGAATAGGCTAGGACTACTTTTTTAATGTTTCTTGCCATTTTTTCTCCTTGCATTAACAAAATTTGGGTTATTATAGTTTTCTTTGCATAAATTTAGACTTAAAAGGAGAAATTATGGGAGCAGTTGAGTGGATTGGCACAGCTTTGGTGCTAGTTTGTGCTATTGTGGTGGTAAGGAAATTTATACAACCTAAAAAAGGCTGTGGTTGTGGCTGTGGCACACAGAGAGTGAGAAAAAGACATATAATGCAAGGGTAAAATAGTGTAGATAACAACGCTACTGTAAGCACTATAACGCACAAAGCTATTGAGAACTCTGCTTCAAATGATGTAACAGCTGTCCTGCGCCATTCACCGGGCGTGTTTTATCAAGCCTATCAATCAAGCGCAATCCAAAGGGCTAAGCCAAGTATTAGTGTCCGAGGTTTTAGCGGGAGTTATGTCGGGTTTTTTATCGATGGGATTCCTGTGAATGCCACTTATGGACGCACGGATTGGGGCAGTTTAATACCTTTGGTGTTTCTGACTAACTTTATCTCAAATAACAAACATCGTGCAAATCTCTCAGTTGGTGGGAATCTTGGCACATATTATTATCAGGTGAGTTGTGCCTTTGCGCATCGTGATTCATATAATCTTTCGGCAAAATTCACTCCCACTTCGCAATGGTAGGGCAATGGCGAGCGGGAAACCTCCTATCTTACAAATCACACTTTGCGATACAAAGGCGTTTGTCGCGTTCTTTTACCAAGATACAAACAATATCCACATTGATGTTTCTATGCCAAATGGGAGTTGATTTGGGCAGACTAATTGCGTGCAAGCACGAAATGGTAAGGAGGGATATTCCTATGGTGGTGAGATAGGTGCATCTCAAGGACTTTTGATAATAAACTGCTCTTACGTGTAAATTATAGCTATGTGCAACGCAAAGTAACCAACAAAGATTTAGGGAGTGCCTATACTAATGAAGTGAGGATTCTTAATTATCCTAATCACATAGCTAACGCCAACATCACTTTTAATCCTTTTAAGCCATTAGATTTCATCGCTATTGCTAGTTGTCAGAGCAAAATGTGGGTAGCAACCAATGGGAATCTATTCGACTAATAATGATGTGTTTTTAATGGACTTGCGCGTGAATTATCGCCCTATTAGTGATTTGTAACTCTCCATAGGCGCATATAACTTGCTTGATAGGAATCACTACTATGGTGTGGGGAATTATATGGCTGGGCGTAGATTCTTAGTAGGTGTGGAATGGACATTCTAACACTTTTAGAATCTAAGGATTTATTGGTGTGGCAAATTGACTTTAAATCGGTTCTAAAGCCTTTCTTATATCGATATGGCAGTAGCCATTTGGGTTTTTTGTGAGGTATTTTTGGTGGTAGGATTCTGCGGGGGTGAAGTTGGCTAAAGGTAGGACTTGTGTGGCGATTGGCAAAGGCGTTGTCAAAGAGGTTTTTGGGGCGATTTTGCTAGCGATAAATTCTTTTGTGTGTTCTAAAATGCGCTCATCTAGCGCGTAGATTCCACTGCGATATTGCGTGCCTATGTCGTTGCCTTGCCTATTTATGCTTGTGGGATTTATGATACTAAAAAATCGCGCAAGCAGAGAATCTAGCGACAAAATTCCCTCATCAAAGTCAATCTCCACTGCTTCTACTGCGCCACTTAGCCCGCTACACACTATCTCATAGTTAAGATTTTTTATGTATTGTGGTTTGGCGTTTGCATAGCCCACTTGAGAATCTAGCACGCCATCGACTAAATCAAAATACGCCTGCACACCCCAAAAGCACCCGCCTGCTAGATAGATTCGCATATTATTTGAGCTTTTTGGCTTGGGATTTAGCGTGTGCTTTTGTTTGCTCTTTTCGCACTTGCGTGATTGTTTTGCCTCCTAACCCATAGTCATCGGTGTGGATTTCATCGATTATTACCACGGTGCTAGATTTGTTTTTGCCTAGCACTTGGGCTAGTAAATCCGTTACGCCTTCGATGAGACGGGCTTTTTGCTCTTTTGTGGGCTCGCCGTTTTCTTTCGTGATACGAATATTGACAAATGGCATTTTAGGATTCCTTAAAGGCTTTAAGATTCTTGCTTTGATACATCACGCAAGGCGATTATATCGGCATTACGCGGATACTAGAATCGAGATTTTCTTGCAAGACAGATTCTATCGCATAGAGCGTGCCTGTGGCAGCACTTGCGCACCCATCGCACGCCCCCATATAGCGAATGTATATGTCAATATGCCCATCGCTCGTGTCTTTAATGTCTAAGATTTCCATATTCCCGCCGTCCATCATAAGCATAGGGCGGATATTTTCATCGATGATTTTATCAATCGCCTTTACTTTTTGCACCATTG
>CAKVEH010000104.1 GCA_934728205.1 uncultured Helicobacteraceae bacterium | reverse complement strand
GTCTAAATCGCTTTGAATGCGGATAATCTCATTCAAAATCCCCATAGGAAATGCGCCCGAACCACAAGCAGGGTCTAAAATCTTTTAAAGGTGGAATCTAGTTGTCTATTTTATTCTTTACTTATTTCTTTTTCCTTAAAATCCTGCAAATCCGTATAGTGTGATAAAGTAAGCGAATGTTTTATGCCTTTTAGTTTTTCTTTATTTTCGTTTCGTCTGCTTGTTATGATTTCCTGCCAAGTAACAGCTTTTATTTTATAGTTTGGTTCATCAAATGTTGCTATCAGTTCTTGTTTTGTTGATGATATGCAAAGGGCTTCTATAAAATTGATTGTGTTGTTTTGTTTTTGTAGGGCTTTTAATATCGTAATAACATATTTTTCAAAAACCTCATCAAGTATTTTCTTTGTAATTTCAACTTTAGGTGCTTTTAGTTCAATCAACAATAATTTATTATCTTTTGTGCGAGGTATAAAAATATCTGGTATCTTGTTAAGTGCATCTTTGTTATCAATATCTATTGGCAATCCAACTTCTTTAAATATACCATTCAAAGAGCGGTCGCTAAAAACTAATGGCAAATCAGCATATTCCACCCCAAATATCCATAAATTATTTTCTACAATCTTATGAAGTTCCGTTCTTTCTTTTGTGCTTTTTTTACCTTCGTCTAACACCAAATTTTCAAAATGCTCCAAAAAATCAAGTTTTCTTGCAATGTCATAATACTGCTTCACAAGAGTTAATATATCTATATTTTGTCTAACATAACTTAAAATCTTTTGTTGTTCTGCATTTAAGTTAAACACAAGTTCTAAATTTGTAAGTGTATTAGAATGATTGTCAGATATGATTCCTAATAACGAGTTGCTAATATAGCCCACATTTTTCTTGTTTATATTTTGTTTGTTGATTATTAGCGGCAATGTTAAGATTTTATAAGCTTCATTTATTTTTTCTTTTATCATATTGTCAATATTATTACTATGGCATAGTCCGCTATTTTCTACAAGATTATTGGCTATATTGTCCCTATTTTTTAACAGAGATTTGAAAAGCAATTTATCCAAATCATCTTTGTATGTTTCTTGCACTTCGTCAATGATTTTTTGATATTCAAAGTCCATTTCAATTAACTCAGAATCTTCTCTAAAAATATCACCTGTCAAAAATACAGTATGGCAATTAAATATTGACTTTCTTGAGCCAGAATTTAGCTTTCCTAAACAATTACCTTGTTTGTTAAACAAAAATGTGTGTTTTTTGTCAATCAAATCTATTTCATCATTCCACACAATCATATCAGCGATAAACTCTTCGCCATTTGATAAATGGTAAGTTCGCTGTTCTATTTTGTCATCTATGTATTTTTCGGCATTTATTTTCTCATTGTTTATGAATATAGACACATTTTTGATAATTTTATCTGCAAATTCAACAACAATTTCTTTTTCTAAATCTTTTACTAGCCTTTCAATATTTCTATTGTTTATAAACTTTTCTCCAAGTCTAGCTATATAAAGTTGTGTATTTGTAGATTCGCTATTATAGTTTGTTTGCTTATCGCTAGACATAAAAACAATATTGCCTTTATCTGCGCTAAATGTTATGCAATTATTTATTTGTTTTGCTTTAGTATATAACTTAATGTTTGTAAATTTGCTTTCATCATAATCAATAAATTTTAAATATGAGTATCTACCTTTACTTTTGCCACCTAATTGGTTTTGTCTATAATCACCACCTTTATAATGTGTCCATCTATCATTCATATATTGTTCATTCATACAATCAAAGCCATTACCATCATCTTCGACAATTAGCGAAAAACTTTCTCCAATCACTTTATCCTTTTGGCAATTTTCAATATAAACAAAAATATTTTTAGCATTCGCGTCAATGGCATTTTTTATAGCTTCGTTAAGTGGGATAAGTCTAGCGATAGATGAATCACCTTTTACGGTTTTGGCTGTTACTTTTGTAGCAAAGTAATTACTCATAAAAATCTCCTATGGTTTTATATGGTGCAATTATACGCTACTACAAATAAAATCACAATATATTATCTACCCCATAGAGTTTATAGACTAGCGAATCTAACTTTGGTTGGAGGGATTTGAGTGTTTCTGTGCTGTCTATGCCTTTTTCAAATTTGTCCTTTTGTGCCTGATAGGCTATGTCAAAGAGTGCTTCAAATTCAGCAAGTTGCTCTTTGTTTGGGATTATGATAGGGATTTGCCTAAAATCGTTTATTTGCAAATTTACACTAGCATTTATAAAGGTCTTTAAATAGTCATACATAAATTTAGAATTTAACAAAGCCACAAAATAAAAATTTGGCAAATCAATTTGAGCATATAAACTCATACTTGCCACATCATTAACTGATTTTTGTTTAATACGGCATTTAATAAACATACTTTCCTCATTTTTAGGTAAAAGAACATTATTCCAACAAAACCCCTCTTTGAAATAAAATTGCGGATTACGAACCACAGGCATTCCCTCACCTTTTTTGCCTGAATTTTCCTTTAAGAATTTCACATTTTCCTTACTCCACGCGATATAATAAGGCGTTGGCAAATACCAGCGATTGCCGTCTTTATCGCCTTTATCATAAGGCACAAAGCATTTGGGCGAATTTATGCCATCAGCCTTTTCATCATCGTTTAACTTTGCAATATCTGCTATAAGTTCATCGTTTGTGATGCGGTAGATAAAGCCTTGTCCAAAAATATCGCGCCCAAATTTTTCTTTTGCTTTGTCAAAAATTTGCCAAATTTCATTTTCGCTTTTGCCCTCCAAAAATGCAAAGGCTTCTTTTTTTGTCTTTGAAATGTAGCCCTAAATCCTGCCATACTTGCTTTGCTTTAAAAAGCTTTTCAGCCCTTGCCTCTTTGGTGCGTGTGGCTTCTTTGCTTCCACTTCGCACAGCTATGAATCTGCCGTTGTTTGCGGTTTGTAGCCCAACTCCGCCGTCTGTGATAAGCCCTAGTAAGGTCAAATCGCCATCTTTTAGTGAATCGCGGTAACTTTGAATGTCTAAATGATTTTTGGATATTTTTGCCGAAGTGTC
The DNA here is from genome assembly GCA_934728205.1 of uncultured Helicobacteraceae bacterium. GTDB lineage: Bacteria > Campylobacterota > Campylobacteria > Campylobacterales > Helicobacteraceae > Helicobacter_F. The sequence goes on along the minus strand of CAKVEH010000104.1, from coordinate 1,865 downwards.
AATTTTGCTCCACCAGCGCGACATTAGGGCTTTTATGGGTTTGTCGAATTTTTCATAAATTGCAAGGTTATAAGCATTAGGTTTAAAAATAGCTTGTGCATTTGCGTTTTGGTAGATGCTTTGGTGAATTTCATAAACTTTTGGATTGTCAAAATTTTTAGTAGCGTCTATGAATCGTAGTTCGTTATCTTTGGCAACTTGACATTTGGCAAACTGCGTAATGCAAGTATCCACCATAGCCGCATAAAAAGGATTTGCGCTATCGCAAATAAAATGCAGAGTGTTATCTAAAAGCAATTTGCGTAAATTTGTCTTTGTGCTAATCGTCCAAAAGGTTTTAGGCGTGATGAGCGAGATAATGCCATTTGGTGCAACGGCGTGAAATGCGCTAAAAAAGGCGTGGCTGTAAGCGTCATCAAAAAAGCCGTCTTGTGTTAAAAGGGCGGATTTGTTTTGCTGGTGGATTTTGCCTTTGGTAGAGATATAGGGCGGATTGCCTATGGCTATGTCAAAAGATTCAACCCCAAACATAAATCCACTATCAAAAAACTTCGCGCTTGTGGTGTCATCAAATGGGTTTAACTCGGCAATGTCGCGTATAGTTTGCGATGAAAGCCATTTGCTGTCATTTATAGAATCTCTTTGGGTGTAAAAGTCGTCTTTTAGCTTGGATTTGAGTGCTGAATCTGTGGTGGCAAAGTAGGATTTGGCAATGTCTTTTAGGGATTGAATCAACTTTGGGTAGCTTTCATCTAGCTTTGATTTATCAACTTGGAGTTTGATAAAGCTATTTGCGGAGATGAATTTAAATTCTAAATTTGGCAATGGCGTAATGCCACAATTTGGCTTTAATGAATCAATGTGTGATTCTATGATAAGTGATAAAAAGCAACGAAGGCGTGAAATCTCCGTAGCGATAGGCTGAATATCTACGCCGTAGATTTGGTTTTGGATAATGCAAAGTTTGCGTTCATATAAATTTCTTGTGTCGCCTAATGTATTTTGAATATCTATAATTTCGTGCAAAATGCCTAATGGAAACGCGCCAGAGCCACAAAATAAATCTAAAATTTTAATGGCATTTAGATTTGATAAAATCGTGGCTTTTGATTTGGGGTTTAGATTCGTGCTATCTTGGTATAAAATCAAATCGCTTAAATGGCTATAAAGCGATGAATCTAATTTGGATTTTAGGCATTCTAAAATCGCATTTTTACACATAAAGCGCACGATATTTCTAGGTGTGTAAAAACTGCCTGTGGCTTTGCGGACATTGGTGCTGTCGTCTAAATTTTGGTCGATTTCGGCAAGTAGATTTTCAAAGATTTGCCCTAACATTTCAGGGTCAAGGGCTACTTCTTGCTCGATTGGGCTTTGCTCATCGATAGTAAAATGATAGTGCGAGAATGTATCAAAAATGGTTTCAAAGATAGAATCTGGGATTTTGATATGCGAATACGCGCCTAAATCGCTTGAATGATAGCAATCAAGCGCACTTGGGCTAAAAAGTCCGCCATTTAGGTAAGGGATATTGGCAAAAAGCGGATTTGACTTGATATGCTCGTGGCGTTTGTCCATAGGCGTGTTTAGCACTTCAAAAAATAGCGGCGCAAGGGTGGATTGATAATAATCTTTGTGTGCTTTGAAAATCTCGCTTGGCACGATATGCAATTCTTTTAAAAAGCTAATAAACAAAATGCGCCCTAATAGTTTAATGGCAAATTCTTTTTGTGCTTGTGAATCTAGCGGGATATGGCTTGAAGTAAGGATAGAATCAAAAATAAATTTGATTTCGGTGTAGAATGCTTTATTTAGGCTTGAAATGCTTAACGCCTCCAAAATCTCGCTGTAATAAATATCTACTT
>CAKVEH010000103.1 GCA_934728205.1 uncultured Helicobacteraceae bacterium | reverse complement strand
GATTGTAGGTATGGGAGGGGATTTGAGATTCAATGGCAAGAGTTTCAATGAGTTTGTGGGCATTGATGATTTTGGTGAGGACATAGAGATTGATATTCCTGAAGAAGAGTTAGAGGCGATTAAATCGCTTGGCAATGAGTGAAATCCCCCACCAAATTAAGGAGAATTTGTCATTGTTTTTAATTGATGACAATGTTACTATACTAAACGCTATATTTATTTAGATATATATTTTCTTGTTGGAACTTGTTGGAATATGTAATTTTGTATGATTTTTTTTGTTATTATTTACACAAAGGGCAAATAATTTATACCTAAACACAACACAATGGTGGATAAAATGCAACAAGAAATTTACCAAGACAATGTATATCAACCTATTTTAGATTTAGATATATACGCAGATTCTCAAGTAGCACTGCTTAATGAGGTTAATGAAATTCGCCTTGATTATACTCCATTTGAGAATCATAGAAGCATTTTCCTTGAGCCTAAAGTTGCTATTATCGGTGCGGGTGATGGCGTGCAAAACTTCATTTCTATCTTGCAAAGCACAAACACACAAGACATCACCTGGGAGATTGCACACATTGAGCCACAGGATTTTATGGGTGCAAATGGTAATCTTGGGAATTTTACCATTTTGCGTGCGCAAGATTCTCTTAAATCTACTTCATTGCGCGTCTCTCAAGTGGTGTTTTTTACGAAGTTTGATAATGTCGCGCGCATTAATGGCGTGCATTTTGTCAATGAATATGCAAATCCAACTGAACTCATCAACGCGCTAGCAAACTTTGTGGGTGCATACTCCTACGAAGTCCCGCTAAACCTTAATCCCAATCTTTGTGATTTTCATCATCGCCGTGCTAAAGCAGATGGTAGCGGATATTGCGCTGCGTGTGTGGGGGTGTGTCAAACTTATGGAATCTATAAAGATGAGAGAAAAATGGAGATTAACCTAAATCCGCTTGATTGTGTGGCGTGTGGCGAATGTGTAAGCGTCTGTCCCACAGGAGCACTCTCCCGTGTAACCGAGAGTTTGGAATCTCTTACCTTGCAAGCACGAATGTATAATGGCTATATACCGCTTGTGCTACAAGATTCTTGTATGAGTGAAGTGGCGGAGGTTTTAAGAGATTTTAAAGGGAGCAAGGTATTGCCATTTGTTGTTGCGCAACCGCATATTTTAAATGAGGTTATTTGCCTAAGTCTTATCCAAGAGAGTGGCTCTAGAGTGCTACTTTATGGTGATTTTACTCCAAGCAATATGCAAGCCATAGAGGGCGTAAATGAAATCGCGCGCTGTATTTTTGGTTTTGATACGCTTTTTGTAGCGCACAACGCACAAGAGCTACGCAATACAATAAATGCAATCAAATCTTTAGAATCTCACACACATAATCTCACCTATCTCTATACTCCAAATGCCGATGAGAGTGCTAAAGAAGTCCTATCTGCGCGTCTTTATGCGTGGGTTAGAGGTGGGAGCTTTGGCAGTGTGGGTGTGCGCTCAAGTGCGAATGTCAAAGTAGATTCTCATAAATGCACGCTGTGTCTTTCTTGTGTGGAAGCGTGTAATACAAAGGCACTCATCAATAATGATGCAAGTTTTGAATTGCTTTTTAAACATAGTCTTTGCACGGATTGTGGATATTGCGCTGATGCGTGTGCGGAGAAAGTCATAACCATAGAATCTCACACTTTGCACTTAGAGGCTAAGAGTTTTGAATATGTGCAAAAGGCGTATGATGAACCATTTAAGTGTGTAGAATGTGGGAAAATCTTTGCTACTACCAAATCTATCGCAAAGATTAAGGGCATTCTTGCAAGTAGCTTTAGCGGTGATGATATAAAAATGAAAAGTATTGAGTGTTGTGCGGATTGCAAGGTAAAAATCATCTTTGGTCCCAAAGGGAACTCGTAGTAAGGAAATAAAATGAAAAATTTGCATTTTACCGACAACAACACAAAAGATTTTAACCCCGCGTTGCAAAATTCCTTATTACAAAATAACGCCCAAAAAATAGATTCCAAGCACGATACTTCATTTCAATATGCAAAATCTAAGAGTGCTACCATACAAAGCCAAGAGGCGATAAATTCCGCTCGTGCGCTGTATTATGACTTCTTTGCAGGATTTTTTCTTTATGAGATTATTGCGAAGCGGTTTGAGCTTTTTAGCAAACAAATTGAAGTGCTTTCTCAAGCCCCACTTAGTGATGAGGATTTGCAAAGTTTTGTAATGCTAAAAAATCACCTCTCAAATACCACTGCACAAGAGATAGCAAGGGAGTATAGCGTGGCATTTAATATCCCATTTAATACAGGCAAAACCCCTCCATTAGTCAAGGGTCAAAAAGCTCGTTCATTTGGGAATCCACAAACTTTTCTTTACCTCTCACATTATGTAGAGGGCTGTCTAAATGGCGAGAGTTTGGTAAAGGCAAAAAAGCTCACCAAAAAAACAACCTTTCGCCTAAATGAAGAATTTAAAGAGAGCGAAGAGCATTTTGGATTTTTGTTAATGCTTATGCGTCATTTGCTTCAAGATTCTCAAAATACCCAAGCAAATGAAATATTTAAAGAATGCCTTAAGCCAATGGCGATGCCAATCGCACTTTCATTGCAAAAGCGCGATGATTTGCCTTGCTTTAGTCTTGTTGGTGCATTGCTAAAAAATTTCATCACAATGGAGGAGCATATCAACGGATAATTCAACATTAGCATTTGTGTAATGCCTTTATGCAAGTTTTAGCTCAAAAGATTTGCATAGGGGTATTAACCCCTAAATCCACACTTAAGGAGTCGCGATGGCACAAGAGCAAAATGAGGTTCAATCTTCTAGTAAAATTGAATCGAGACGAGGCTTTGTTAAGGTTGCAGCGTTAGGTGGCGTTGGCTTAGCAGTTGGCTCGTTGGTTAGCGGTTGTTCAAAGGGAGTTGAGCAAAAAGAGGTTATTAAGGGGACAAGCAAGAAGCAAGAAATCCTCCATAGAAGCGATACGAAGTATTGGCAGGAATATCTTGCTGTTGCGAAGTAGGCTTTAATAAGCAAAACAACAACAAAAGGAGTAAGAGATGAGTAACACAAACACGCGTTCAAACGCACGCCGCTCATTTCTCAAATTCTCCGCGCTAGCTGGTGTAGCTGGAGTGAGTGGAGCGTTTGGAAGTGATAGCGAGCGTGTGATACGCAAGGCAAGTGAAGGTGAGCTAAAGGAAATGTTCCCCGAAGCAAAGCGTGTGAAAACAATATGCACACACTGCTCTGTGGGCTGTGGAATCATTGCAGAAGTCCAAGATGGTGTATGGGTGCGCCAAGAAGTAGCACAAGACCACCCAATCTCACAAGGCGGACACTGCTGTAAAGGTGCGGACTTGATTGATAGGGCGAGGAGCGAGACAAGATTGCGCTATCCATTACACAAAGTCAATGGCGAATGGCAACGCACAGATTGGGACAGTGCTATGGATAAAATTTCAAAGCAACTTCTCCAGATTCGAGAGGAGAGCGGACCTGATGCTGTTATGTGGATAGGAAGCGCGAAACTTTCAAACGAGCAATGCTATTATTTGCGTAAATTTTCGGCATTTTTTGGGACTAACAACTTAGACCATTGTAACCGCGTTTGACATTCACCTACAGTCGCCGGTGTGGCGAATACATTTGGATATGGTGGAATGTCAAACCATATTGGTGATATGATGTTTTCAAAATATATTCTTATCATCGGAGCAAACCCAGCGGTGAATCACCCTGTATCAATGGTGCATATTTTGCGTGCCAAAGAGCGTGGAGCAAAGCTTGTTTGCATTGACCCGCATTTTAGTAAGACTGCGGCAAAATCTGATGAGTTCCATAGAATCCGAAGCGGGACAGATATTGCATTTGTGTATGGATTGCTCCATATCATCATTAAAGAAAGACTTTATGATGAGCAATACCTTAAAGAGCGCGTTTATGGATATGAATCTATTATAAAAGAAGCAGAGAAATTCACTCCACAAGAAGTGAGTGATATTACAGGTATTCCAGCAGATTCTATCATTCACATTGCACGCGATATGGCGAGTGCCAAACCAGCGGCTGCAATTTGGAATCAAGGATTGACACAACACACAGTTGGGACATCAAATACGCGTATTGTGCCAATTTTGCAAATGTTTTTGGGCAATATGGGGAAAAATGGCGGTGGCGTGAATATCTTGCGCGGACACGATAATGTGCAAGGAAGCTCAGATATGGCAGCAAACCCTGATGTTTTGCCGGGTTATTACAACCTTTCAGAAACCTCTTGGAGACATTTTGCTAAGCATTGGCGTGTGGATTATGAGTGGCTCTTAGGTCGCTATAAAAGCAAGGAAATGATGGAAGCAGGTGGCTTTGCGCACTCTACTTGGAAATTTGGCGTGCTTAATCCTGAGAATGCTGAAAATAATGGTGGCACAATGCTTCGTGCATTAGTCGTAATCGGCACGGGTATGACAACTGTGAATCTCCTTGATTTACAACGACAAGCAATGAATAAATTAGAACTTGTAGTGTTTATCGACCCGTATGTTAATGACTTGGCGATTTATTGTGAAAAGGAGAACAATCTCTACTTGCTCCCAGCAGCAAGCCAAATGGAAACTTCAGGTAGCCTAGCAGCAACTAATCGTAGCTATCAATGGAGAAGTAAGGTTATGGAGCCAATGTATGAGTGTCGAACAGACCACGACATTCTCTTTGATTTTGCGAAAAGAATGGGCTTCTTAGAGGAATTCCAGAGAAGTCTTTATGAGATTGCTAAGTCTAAAGGCAGAGATGAATTTGTGTGGCCAGAAGATGCGACTACTGAATATACACAAAGCATACGAAGCATTGGTTTGCAAGGAATGAGCCCAGAGCGATTAAAAGCACACCAAGAGAATTGGCATTTGTTTGATAAAGTAACGCTCAAAGGAAC
>CAKVEH010000102.1 GCA_934728205.1 uncultured Helicobacteraceae bacterium | reverse complement strand
ATGCCACTCTCACTTGCTTTTGAAAGTCCATCAGTAATGCCAATTACACTGCTTATTTGGTCGTGTGAAATCACACCTGTAATGAGCTTTTGTATGCTTTGAAAGACAACTTGTGTGGCAAAAAGTGTCCTATCAAGTGCCTTACTTAGAATCTCAAAGCCATCAAATCTAAGCGTTTGCACCTCTCCACTTGCGCGAATACCAATAAAAGCACGCTTAATATCCTCGCCAAATATATTTTTTGCTGATGAGATGCTAGGCACAAGTGTTTTTTGCAACATTACAGAATCTCGCTCTAAGACAAGAGAGATTTCGCCATTGGTGTGAGATAAAATCTCACCAATCTCCTCAAAAGAGCGAATACTCTCTCCATTGATACTTAAGATTCTATCTCCTTTTTGCAATCCCGCCTCCTTTGCAGGCATAGAATCCACTACCTCGCCAACCACAGGAGAAAGAGCATTAAATCCGACCGCACAAACCACCACATACAACAAAAATCCAAGCAAAAAATTAAATCCAACACCACCAAGCAAAATAGCGATTTTTTGTGTAGGCGATTTCGCCACAAAGCTATCAGAATCGAGATTCTCTCCTGTGTATTGCATAGCCTCACTAGATTGCTTATATTCGCCTGTTCTTGCAGTATTTTCTCCTTTCATTTTCACATAGCCACCAAGTGGGATAATGCAGAGCTTATAGCGCGTGCCTCTAAATTCAAAAGCAATAATTTCTTTTCCAAACCCAATGCTAAAGGCTTCTACCCTTACCCCACACGCTCTAGCAATGATAAAATGTCCAAGCTCGTGGAAAAATATTAAAAAACAAAGGATAGCAAATGCACTTAAAAGTCCCATTTTAGCCCTTTAGACTCTTGTAATATGCAAGCGTGTAGGTAAGTCCAGAATACAAAGTCAAAAATGTCGCAATCCACAAAAACGCCTCACCACCGGGGAAAAAATCTGCAAGCAAAAAAGCAATAGCAGTGATTTGCGCGCCTGTCTTGTATTTGCCAATGCTAGAAGCAGCGACACTCTTCCCACTCCCAGCAGCTACCACACGCAATCCTGTGATAAAAAATTCCCTGCTTAAAATCAAAAATACCGCCCACTCCGATGCACGCCCCAACACCAAAAGAGCGATAAACCCAGATAAGATGAGCATTTTATCTGCCAATGGGTCAAAAACCTCGCCAAAAAGGGATTTCACACGATATTCACGCGCAATATATCCATCAAAAAAATCTGTAAGACTTGCAATGCAAAAAATAAGGCAGGCAAAATAATTCACCCACGAAAAATCTACATACTCTGGAAAAATAAGCGTGTGATGAAGCACAACAAAAAGTAGCATAAAACTTAAAAATATACGAGAAATGCTTAAAATATTAGGAATGTGGCGCAAAAAAATCCTTTAACTATGTGGAATCTAAACTTCATAAATCGGCAATTTTATTCAAATGCTTGTGGGATTGTAGCCCAAATACACCATAAAAATTTAAAGAATCTTGCAAAAATCTAAAAAAATCATTGTATAATTGCCACTTTATTATTTTAAATGCGGAAGTGGCGGAATTGGCAGACGCACCAGACTTAGGATCTGGCGCCGCAAGGTGTGGAGGTTCAAGTCCTCTCTTCCGCACCATTAGATTTTAATACATTCAAACAATACAAATCCTCACAATAATTTACCCTTGTTACCTTTTGTTACCATATTGCCTTAATTGTATATTTTTAAGTTGTATTTTAAGCCTAAATATACTACACTTTGAGACATATACTTGATTTATGGTTGCTAGCATTATGAAATTCAAGGTTAGGAGGCACAAATGAGCAAAGAAAAACACGCAAATATCATCACCATAGCAAATCAAAAAGGTGGCTCTGGCAAAAGCACCGTCTCAATAAATCTAGCCGTAAAACTCCTAGAATTTTCTGATAAAGTTTTGGTAATGGATACCGACCCACAAAAGAGTATCGAAAGTTTCACTAATGTCCGAGAAAACGAAGCGAGCACTCAAAGAGACCTCAAACACTTTACATTATCCAATCGCACAGGCAATATCACAGAATCACTCAAACAATTTCTTAAGCTCTATGAATTTATTATTATCGATACGGGTGGGATTGACAGCCAAGAATCACGCAAGGCAATGCTTTATGCAGATTCTATTGTTTTGCCAACCACACCATCGCTTTTTGACTCCGATGTGCTTGCTTCGATGCTTGCCACCCTCACGGAAATTAAAGATGTGAATGAAGATGTAAAGACAGCAATTTTAATGAACAAAATCAGCACAAATGTATTTTTAGGCAAAGAATTAGAACAATATCGAAAAAACATAGAAGAAATTTGCAAAGAAATAGGTGTAAAAGATGACTTCTACTTACTTGAAAATGTGCTAAAAGAGCGCATTGCGTATAAACGCGCGGTAAGTGAGGGGTTAGGAATTAGTGAGTTTAACGATGCAAAAGCTCGTGATGAATTTGAAAAATTCTTTGCAGAGTTTGCCAAAATCGCTGAGCTACCAATTCCTAGTAAGGAAAAGAGGACAAGCAAAGGAGGCAAATAGGCTAAGCCTATCTAGCCCAATCTAAACAAAAGGAGAACAAAATGGACAAAATCAGCAAAATCGAAAAAATTGAGGGTAGTAAAAAAGCTAAAAGCATTGTTTCTAAAGCAAGTAATCGCACAGGTAACACAAAAAAGACCACAACTAGAGCACCAAGAAGCAAGCCTATTGTAGTTAAAAAGGTTTCTACACCTAAATTACAGGGGGTTTCTATTAGTGTTGATAAGGCACTTATTGAAAAAGTTGATACACTGCTTCAAAACTTAGGCAAAAAGGCGCAAGGCAAGGTAGCTTTTATCGAAGAGGCAATCTCACGCCATATCAAAAAACACAAGAAAAAACTCGGCAAAATAAGCAAAAAAGACAAAAAGAAATCAGAGGTAAAACTCTCTAAAAAATCGCCAAAACTCGTGTAAGTAAAAAATCAAAAGGTCTTTGTTAGGTGTGAGTAGTTAGAATAACATTTCTAACTACTCACACTCATTGCAGATTCCGTGTGCGACTACGGATTTTACCCTGCCTTGTGCTTTTGCCCCCTTAGGCAAGTCAAAATCCGTGATTTTATGGCAGACATCACACACAAAGTGCGCTTTGGCATCTTGTGCTAGCTCGTAGTAGCTTTTGCGCTCCAAATTTGTCTTTACCACCACGCCTTTTGCCTCAAAGAGCTCCATATTGCGATAAAAAGTCGTTTTATTTGCGTTTAAGTCAAACTCATCAAAGCTAAGTGGCTTAGCTGATTTGCGCAAAATCTCTAGCATCTCTAGTCGCAAATCCGTGATGGCGATACGATTTTGCTTTAGCAATGAAATAGAATCCATTTTTGCCTCTTTTGTCTTATATTGTAGTTTCGTGCGTTAGTGCATTTGTCGTGCTTTACGCGTTGCGCGTTTGGCATTTTTTAAGCGCATTATAGCAAATTTGGATTTTGCTTATGCGATTTTTGCGTAAAATCATCACCTTTGCTTGCTAGATTCCATCTCGCTTGTGCTAAAAGCAATCCACCTCGATTTTTTCGCGCTCCATAAACGCTATCAACGCTTTATAATCACAATTTGCAAAATGCAAATTGTGAGCTTTTAAAATCAATAAGTATGGTGTAATAGCACTAGAATTTGCAATATTAACATAGTTTGCAGTTGTGTAATTATCATTGTTTATTGGCATTGAAGCTATTGTCATTATTTCCTTAAAGATAGTTTTATCGTCAAATTTTAGCATATTTACATCAAATTTTTACGATTATTTAATGCAAACCCATTTGCAGATAGCCACTATCATTTTGTATAATTGCGTTTTTAAAGTTTTAGTTTCAAAAGGGGTAGCAATGAAAAATCGTAGAGAGTTTATCAGTGATTCGGCAAAAATCGCCACGCTTGACACAAACAAAACGCTTTTTATTAACCATTGCGACTATGAGTGCATAAAATGGCTAGCAAATTACAAGGTGTGAGCCTTAAATTTGAGAAAGAATTTGAGTGATAAAAGCGAAAAAGACGACAGAAAGGACAAAAATGAGTTACACCATCATCGATGTAGAAAGGCAAACGGGCATTTCATCGCGCACGCTGCGCTTTTGGGCGAGCAAGGGGCTTTTCCCATTCACCCAGCTAAACGAACACGGCACGCGTTATTTTGCGCAAAGTGATGTCGAGTGGGCGCAGTGGATAGAGTGTTTGCGGAGTTTGGATATGAGCATAGAGGACATTCGCCACTATCTTTATCTTTTTTCGCTAGGCAAAGACACAGCTAACGAGCGCAAAAGGCTTTTGCAACGCCAGCAAAGCAAAATCGAACAGCACTTAAAAACCCTGCAAAATTCGCTTGAAAAGGTGAAATTTAAAATCGAACTTTACGAGGAAATGGAGGCTTTGGGCGAGGACATTTTCGATAAAAACAGCAAATTTTACTACAAAAAACTTCCAAAATTCAAGGGTAAATGCTAAATTCGCCACGCCGTTTTTGTAAAAACTACTCACAAAAACGGCGTTTCACGCAAATCTTACAAAGCAATATGAAAGCCACAAGGCAAGGCGCAAAAAGCAAATTTGGCTCAATTCTTGGCATTTAAAAAAAAAATATCAGCCTTTTGGCAAACACTTAAAAAATCAAAAAATTTTACACAAATTTAAAAATTTTAAATTTTTTTGCAAATTTTTAAATTTCCCCTTGACAAACACTTGGTGTAATGCTTTATAATGCTTACAAAGAATTTGCAAAAATTCTAAATTCAAACAAAGGAGCAAAAATGCTTTACACTACACTCAACAACGGCGTTAAAATGCCTATTTTAGGCTATGGGACTTACCAAATCCCAAACAGCGAGGCACAAAGGTGCGTGGAGGACGCTTTGAGCGTGGGTTACCGCCTAATCGACACGGCGCAAGCCTACGCAAACGAGCAAG
>CAKVEH010000101.1 GCA_934728205.1 uncultured Helicobacteraceae bacterium | reverse complement strand
CTACAAAAGGCAGGAATGTGCATAAGTGGAGAATCTCAAGGGCTTATTGAAGCCATTGAGCTACAAGGGCATCCGTGGTTTGTCGCCGTGCAGTTTCATCCTGAATTTACCTCAAGGCTTAAAAATCCAAACCCCATTATCTTGGAGTTTTTAAAGCAGACACTCCATTACAAAAGAGTTCAATAAATGAACACCAAGCATTATCCAAAAATCACCAAACGCGATTTAGAGCAGATTCTCCAAGCGAGAAATTGCGCGCAAGGTATCCAAAGCCTCAAAGATTTACCACCTCCAAATATGTTAAAGTGCGTAAATGAGGCAGGACACCTCGTGGCAAAAAAGATGAGTGAGGGTGGGAAAATCATTGTTGTTGGGGATTATGACGCTGATGGTGTGTGCTCTAGCTCACTAATGTTTAGGTTTTTCAAGGCTTTAGGATATAAAAATTTTGAGATTTTTATCCCCAATCGTTTTAGCGATGGGTATGGAATCTCGCCTAGCATTTTAGAACGCGTAAATGCCGTGCAAAAAAATGCTCTTGTCATCACGGTGGATAATGGCATTAGCGCGTATGAGGCGGCAAATTATTGCAAGGAGCACAATATTGAGCTTATTATCACTGACCATCATACGCCTAGCGAGACATTACCCGAAGCGAGCTTTATCATCAATCCAAAACAGCAAGTTTGCAATTATCCATTTAAGGAAGTTTGTGGCTGTGTGGTCGCGTGGTATTTTTGCGCTGGGATTAAGGCTGCACTTAAAAGCGACATAGATTTAAAGGAATTTTTGCCACTTCTAGCACTTGCTACACTTGGTGATTTGATGCCTTTGGTCGGGGTGAATAGAATCTTTGTGCAAAAAGGATTAGAGGTTTTACAAACAAGTAAATCTCCAGCCTATAAAGTCATTACACAAAAACTTTTGCGCATAAGTTCACAAGAAATTTCTTTTAACATCGTGCCTTTGTTAAATTGTGCGGGGAGGATGGAAAATGCTCAATTAGCGGTGGATTTTTTATGCGCGAAAAATATGCAACGCGCTTATGAAACTTTTAATGCTTTGGAATCTCTTAACAAAGAGCGCAAGGCAATCCAAAAAGAGACTTATGAAAAAGTCCAATTAGCGTGTGTGGAGAAAGATAATCTTGTGTATGCCATTGGCGAGGGTTGGCATATTGGCGTGCTTGGTGTAGTGTGCTCACAACTCGCACGAGGATACAAAAAAACAGCCATCGTGCTTGGTGTAGAGACGAGAAATGGCGTGAAGATTCTCAAAGGTTCGGGTCGGGCTTTTGGAAATGAAAATCTCATCGGCACGGCACAAAAAGTGCAGGGCATAAAACCACTAATGCTTGAGTTTGGTGGGCATAATGGTGCGTTAGGGGTAAGTTTGCCTATTGGCAGTGAGGGTGAATTTTTAGAGCTTTTTTCTTTCCATTTAGAATCTACAAATGCCAAACACGATGAAGTGCTAGGAGAGATTAGTGGCGATGAAGTTGATATGGATTTATTACGACTAATAGAATCTTTTGAGCCTTATGGAGAGGGCAATGTCTTGCCATATTTTATTTGCAATGATTTAGAAATTGTTACATCAAATATTTTTGGCAAGCAACAAAACCACCTTAAGTGTTTGCTAAAAAACTCCAAAGGCAAAAATATCAATGGTGTGGCATTTTTTTGCACCCAATTAAGTAAGAGTTTTATTTTTTGTTTATCACGCGATTTTAGACAAAACCTGTGTTTGCAAATGCGCGTGGTATAAAATGCCATTTGTGAAAGAGACTTTTTGTGTGTCCGCGCCAAAAAAGGCGTATGCGTTTTTGGAGGATTTGGGCTTTAGCACGAAGCAATCTCAAAAAATTATCGATAAGGGCAGGCTACGGCATAATGGCAGTGTGGTGAAAAAATCTCAAATCGTGCAAGGAAATGTGGAGCTTACGCATTTTAAGGCACAGCATTTTGGTTTAGAACCCCTTTTTTGTAATGATGATTTTTGTGTGTATGATAAGCCCCATAATTTGCTTATTCACCCAAAGGGACTTTTTACTCATCATAGTCTTAATGATTGTCTTAAATCCCGCTTTGGGGCGCAGGCTAATCCTATCCATCGCCTTGATTATGAGACGAGTGGGCTTGTGTTGTGCGCATTGCATAAAAATGCTGAAGCGGAGCTAAAACATCTTTTTGCTAAACGCAATGTTATAAAGACTTATACGGCGATTGTGCGAGGTATCGTGGAGCGAGATGAGATTCTCATTGATACGCCTATTTTAACTTGCAATAATGGCAGAGATTTAAGCATTCGTTCGCGTGTCTCACCGCAGGGCAAGGACGCACTCACACGACTAAAGGTGCTGGCACGCGATAAAAAAACAAATCAAACCCTCCTTCATCTCACTCCAATCACAGGGCGCACACATCAGCTTCGCGTGCATTTAGATTCTATTTGGCATCCTATTGTTGGGGATTTGCTCTATGGTGTGAATGATGAGTGTGCGCGAGAATTTTTAGAATCTAAGCGTGTAGCAAGAGATAAGGGGGCACAGATTCTCACTTCGCGTTTATTACTTAATGCAAGTTCTATCGCCTTTAGTTATAAGCATACATATTTTTGTTTTTTTTCAATGTTGCAAAAAGACATCTTACACACTTTTTATTCAACACAAAGTTTGGATTGCTAAATGAATACCCTAAGAGATACACTTATAGAGCGCACGATTTTGCCTCGTAGATATGGTATATCAAGTGGGCGCACATTTATATATGGTGCGCCAAAGGTTGGCAAGACTTCTCTTGCCCTGCAGTTTGCCCTGAGTTTTAAAAAGCCTTTTTATGTTGATTTGGGTGATATGCGTGTGAAAAAAGATGAAGTGCAAGCGCATTTGCTTAAAACTTATTTGGAAAAAGAACTCGATGTATTGGTGCTTGATAATTATAAAAAAGATATGTTTGGAAATTTTTTAGACGAAGATTCTCACCATTTTTTACCAAATTTGCAAGATATTGTGCTTATTGGAAATAGGCAGGAATGCCCAAATGGCTTTGTGCCAAAGTGTATTTTGCCTTTGTGTTTTGAAGAATTTGTGAGTTTTGATACGAAAAATTTTTCACTCAAAAATCTTTTTACTCTCTTTTTAAAAGAGGGTAATCTCGCTCAAATGTTTGAGATAAGCGCGTATAAAAGACTTCAAACAAAAAGAGAACTATTGCAAAGTGCGCTGCAATCTCAAGCGGAATTGTTTTTTAAAATCTTGCCATTTCAAGCGCAAAACATCGCTCCAAACGCTTTGTATGAGCGACTTAGAAAGCAAATGAGAATCTCAAAAGATACTTTATATGCTACGCTTAGGCAGTGGGAAGAAAATGGAGTGATTTTTTATGTGTCAAATGTGCTTCATAAAGGAAGCAAAAAATTGTATTTTTTTGATTTTAGTTTGCCATCGCTTGTTTGCTTTGAGAAAAATCTTTCTACACAATTAGAAAATATACTTTTTTTAGAGTTGTGTAAAATATGTGAGCAAAGCACATCAAAAGAATGGAGTAATGAGGTGTTTTGTGGTGCAATGGGGGAGTTTTATATACGCGATTGTGCGTATATTTTTATTCCTTTTGCTACGCGCGAACTTATTGCTCAAAAAATAACAAACATAGATTGTAAAAATATCGCTATTATTACGCTAAGTTTTGAAGATGAGGGAGTTATAAGTGGTAAAAAATATAGGGCAATGCAATTTGTAGATTTCGCACTTGGAGAGGCATATTGGTAAAAACATTATACAATCTCGTAAGATTAACGCTTAAGTATAGGGAGGGGAAATGCTAGAGCAGGTAAAAGACAAGGAATTTATGTTAGATTTGTGCATAAAGGTAGCGCACCATTCAACCGCAATAGAGGGGAATACGCTTAACATTGATGAGGTGGCGAATATCTTGCGTCAAAATTATACACCGCGTCAAATGAGCCAAAAAGAGTTTTATGAAATTAAAAATTATGGCAAGGCGTTTGCCCTTTTGTCTGATTCGCTTATCGCTAAGCAACCACTTACTCCAGAGTTAATGAAAGAGTTTCACGCACTTTTGCTTGATAATTTACTCCAAAGTAAGGGCGAGTTTAAAAAATCGCGCAACCCAAAGCCAGATTATGATACGCTTTCGCCATATCAAGCTGATTATATCTTACAAGAATGGTGTGATAGTTTGTATTTTGTATTTACCAACGCAAGAGACAATGAGCATAAACTTGAAATGATTTTACAATCACATATTCATTTTGAGAGAATGCGTCCATTTAGCGATGGTAATGGCAGGGTAGGAAAATTACTTATTGTGTATTCGTGTTTGGAGCAGGATTTGCGACCTGTGATTATCCCAAAGGATTGCAAAGAGCATTATATTGAAATTTTACAAAAGCACGATGTAGATGAGTTTTTAAAGATTGTCCAAACATTGTAAGTTTTTGGTTGTAGATTCTAGATATTAGCATAAATACACAAGCACTTAGAATCTATCCCCCTCTTTTGGCTTGTAGAATCGTTGGAGTTTATCATCAATAGGTGCGAGGAATCGATAAAATACAGGCACAATCAATAATGATAAAAGCATCGAAACAATAAGCCCGCCAATCATTGCAATACCTATTGGGTTTTTCATAGCTTCTCCTGCACCACTTGCAATCGCTAGAGGCAACATACCAAAAACCATCGCTATGGTTGTCATTAAAATTGGTCTTAAGCGCAACTCACCTGCAGTGATAATCGCACTGTCTATATCCATTCCTTCCTTGCGTTTTTCGTTTGCTACATCGATAAGCAAGGTAGCGTTTTTTCCCACGATTCCCATTAGGAGCATAAGCCCCATTAGCGAAAACATACTAAATGGCTCTCTTGTGATAAAAAGCGCAAAAAATGCCCCAGAAAAGCTTAAAGGTAGAGTAACCATAATAATCAAAGGTTGCAAAAAGCTTTCATATAAAGCCG
>CAKVEH010000100.1 GCA_934728205.1 uncultured Helicobacteraceae bacterium | reverse complement strand
GAGTTTGGTTTCTTTGGCGTGGTAGTATAAACACGCGTGCAAACACCGCGCCTTTGGGGACAATTCACCAACGCAGGTGATTTGGTCTTTTTGATAACTTTCTTTCGTTCTTTCCTAATAAGTTGGTTAATGGTTGGCATTTTGCTCCTTTCTTTTAGTGAAACGCGTATTATAGCTTATTTTCACTTGTTTATTCTTAAATTTTATAGAATCTACTCATAGATTCTACTCCTCTTGCTTAGAGTAACGAAACTTTTTGTTTCGATACATTCCTGTGCCCACAGGTATCATTCGTCCTAACACGACATTTTCTTTTAAATCATCAAGCACATCGGTTTTTGCTGCGATACTTGCTTCTGTAAGAACCTTCGTGGTTTCTTGGAATGATGCCGCCGAAATCACAGAATCGCTTCCAATCGCCGCTCTAGTGATACCGAGCAACACAGGTTCGGCGATAGCTGGCTCGCCACCGAGCTTTAAGATTCTCTCATTTTCCTCTTTAAAGTGTCGCTTACTCACTAAATCACCCTCGATAAACTTCGTATCGCCACTATCAATAACTTTTACTTGTCTTAACATTTGTGAAACAATAATTTCAATATGCTTATCAGCGATATTCACACCTTGTCTGCGATAGACTTGCTGCACTTCGCTGATAATGTATTTATGCAACTCTTTCTCGCCCGCAATGCGTAAAATGTCGTGGCTTGAAGTAACACCATCGGTAATAGCCTCACCTGCGTGGACAAACTCACCTGTATGCACGAGAATCTTCTTATTTTTATCAATAAGGTATTCCGCTACTCTCCCATCTTCGGCTGTTATGATGATTCTCTCCTTAGCACGAACCGCTTTACCAAAACTCACAAAGCCATCAATCTCAGAGAGGACTGCAGAAACCTTTGGCTGTCTAGCTTCAAAAAGTTCTGAGACTCGAGGCAGACCGCCTGTAATATCCTTTGATTTCGCAAGTGCTTTAGGCGTTTTTGCCAAAATCTCTGCCATACTCACTTGCGCCTCATCAGCTACTGCAATCGTAGTCTTAGATTCTAATGGATAGATATGCTCTTTGCCATTTTTCTCAACTACCACAATTGATGGTTTTAAATGCGCAGGGATATACTCACTTACTACGAGGCTTTTTGAGCCTGTATTCTCATCTTCTTGCTCGCTGACAGTAAGCCCTGAAATAATATCTCTATACTCAACCTTTCCGGCTACTTCAGCAATAAGCGGGATATTGTATGGGTCCCACTCAGCGATGATGATTTTTTCATTTGATACAGGCTCACAAAGCAATGTCTTAGAATCTACCTTTGTATTGTCATCAACGAGAATCTTTGAATTACGCGCAATGTAGTGCCTTGTAGCTTCTCTATCGTTCTCATCGGCAATCACAGCAAACATTCCCTTTTCATCGACCACCATTCCCTTTTTGACATTGTGTATGCGCTCTAGTGTATCAGCGTTAAGCAAGTAAAATTTCACTACGCCTTTTTCCTTTGCCTCAATAGTGCTTGCAATCGGGTCATTATCAGCGACTTTTAATTCACTTCCATAAGGGATTCTGTGTGGGACATTCCAATTATCTTTAATCACATCGACCACACTGCCACCAGCAGCCACTTTATATCCACTCTCGTGAGGGACAAGCAACTTACCATCAACCTTGCCTGTTACGCCTGCTAGCTCATTTTTCTTAGCAATATCATCTTTACGCAAATTATAATGCACTTTTTTCTTTTCACTCACAATGCTAATAACAACTTCATCGTGGACATTTTCGATATGCACCACACCATCAAATGGGGCTTTTATCTTTGGCTCTACGAGCAATATAGCGGCATTGCGCCTATTTGCTACGACATTTTTACCTTCTTTGTTTTTGAAAGTCTTAATGTTGTAATAACGGATAAAGCCCTCTTTACTTACTTCGATTTGTCGCTCCTCTGTATCTCTACTCGCTGTCCCACCAATGTGGAAAGTTCTCAATGTAAGCTGAGTGCCGGGCTCACCGATAGACTGCGCTGCTAACACGCCCACAGCATCGCCGGGATTTGCCATTTTAGATTCTCCAAGATTCAATCCATAGCATTTAGAGCATACGCCTTTTTGTGCTTTGCAAGTTACAGGAGTGCGAATGGTTACTCTTGTAACGCCCGCCTCCTCAATGCGCGTAGCCATATCCTCATCAATAAGCGCACCCTCACTAAAGAGAATCTCATTAGTAATTGGGTCGATTATATCACGCGCGAGCACTCTGCCTTGCACGCGCTCTTTGAGCGATTCTATAAGTTCATTCCCCACTGTAATGTCTGAAATCTCTACACCCTCGTGCGTGCCACAATCCTCATTCGTTACTTTGACATTTTGACTCACATCAATGAGCTTACGAGTTAAATATCCAGCATTAGCAGTCTTTAGCGCAGTGTCAGTAAGACCTTTTCTTGCTCCGTGCGTAGAGTTAAAATACTCTAACACATTTAAGCCTTCTTTAAAGTTTGAAGTGATAGGCGTCTCGATAATCGTGCCATCTGCCTTTGTCATAAGACCACGCATTGCAGAAAGTTGGCGAATCTGCGCAGCATTACCACGCGCTCCAGAATCTGCCATCATATAAATGGAATTAAACCCATCTTTATCGGCTTGGATAATTTTCATCATCTCTTTGCCCATCGCCTCGCTTGTCTCTGTCCAAATGTCAATGCTCTTGTTATATCGCTCTTGGGCCGCAAGCAAGCCTTGGTCAAAGTCAGACTGCACTTGTTTAGCTTCTTTTTTGGCTTTTAATATCTTAGATTCTTTATCGCTTGGGATAATAATGTCCGCCGCAGAAATAGAAATACCAGCCTTTGTAGCATATCTAAAGCCAAGATTCTTTAAATCATCTAGGAAAGTCGCTGTAACTTCTAACCCGCCGTGTTTATACACATAATCAATCAACACACCAATATCTTTTTTCTTAAGAATCTTATTCCATAGATTCAGTGGCACAAAATCTGGCAATATCGAGCTAATAATCATTCTACCCGCAGTAGTTTCGATAATTCTACGCTCTTTTAGTGTGCGAATTTTTGCGTTAATATCAAGCCCAAACATATCAATGGCAATCATCACTTCTTCAACATTGCCAAAAAGTTTGTGTTCACCTCTTGCGCCTTTTTTCTCCAATGAAAGATAATAAAGCCCTAGCACCATATCTTGGCTAGGCACAGCCACAGCCTTACCGCTTGCTGGTAGTAAGATATTCATTGAGCTTAGCATTAACACTTTACACTCAGCAATCGCTTCTTGACTAAGTGGGATATGCACAGCCATTTGGTCGCCATCAAAATCGGCGTTAAATGCAGAACACACTAATGGGTGGAGCTGAATCGCCTTGCCATTGATAAGTGTTGGGTGGAACGCTTGGATTGATTGCTTATGCAGTGTCGGCGCACGGTTAAGTAAGACAGGATAATCCTCCACAATCTCTTGCAAGCACTCCCAAACTTCATTATTTTTTTGCGCTATCATTTTTGTAGCCTGCTTGAGATTAGTTGCATAGCCCTTTTCCTCAAGTTTAGCAAATAAATGTGGTTTGAAAAGCTCTAGTGCCATATTTTTAGGCAATCCACATTGGTCCATTCGCAAATTTGGTCCCACAACAATCACACTTCGTCCGCTGAAATCCACGCGCTTACCGAGTAGATTCTGACGGAATCGCCCCTGTTTCCCTTTGATGATTTCACTTAGGGATTTTAGTGGGCGTTTGTTTGCGCCTTTTACAGCATTGGCATTGCGTCCATTATCAAAAAGCGCATCAACGGCTTCTTGGAGCATTCGCTTTTCGTTGCGAATAATAATCTCTGGGGAATCAAGCTCAATTAGTCGCTTTAATCGTTGATTGCGGTTAATCACACGGCGATAAAGGTCATTGACATCACTTACCGCAAACTTCCCACCATCTAGCGCAACCAATGGGCGCAAATCTGGTGGCAACACAGGAAGCACGGTCAAAATCATCCATTCTGGGCGTCTGCCAGAATTGATGAAGTTTTCAACCACTTTCAAACGCTTTACTATAGTCTTTTTCTTTGCTTCTGAATTGGTAGATTTAGCTTCCTCGCGCAATTTTTGTAACAACTCTACTAAATCAAGCTGTTCTAGCAAATCTCGCACAGCTTCACCACCCATTTGTGCGACAAAGCCCTTATCGCCAAATCGTTGGTTAATATTTTGGAATTGCTCCTCATTTAGCACATCATACTTTAAAATCGGTTTTGTGCCCTCATTATCATAACTTGCCTCACCGGGTTCTTTGACAATATAAGCCTCATAATACAACACGCGCTCTAAATCTTTCATTTTCACACCCAAAAGCGTGCCAATACGACTAGGCAAAGAGCTTACATACCAAATATGCGCCACAGGTGCGACCAACTCAATGTGTCCCATTCGATAACGGCGCACTTTTGCTTCAGTTACTTCTACGCCACATTTTTCACAAATTTGTCCTTTGTAACGCATCTTTTTGTATTTTCCACAAAGGCACTCATAATTACGCACAGGTCCAAATATTTTCGCACAAAACAACCCATCACGCTCTGGCTTTAGTGTGCGATAATTGATTGTTTCTGGCTTCTTAACTTCTCCCCTACTCCAAGAGCGCACATCTTCTGGGCTTGCTAGCACAAGTTGAAAGGCATTGAAGTCTTTTGGTCGATTGTCTTCTTTAATCTCTAATTGTTGTGGTGCGCCGTTTTCATCAAGCTCATTGCTATATACCTTGACATCAAGCACAAGAGATTGTAATTCTTTTGTGAGAACATAAAAAGTTTCTGGAATCTTAGATTCTCCCACAAGTTCACCTCTTGTGATTGCTTTATATGCTTCTCTACGCCCCTCAGTATCATCGGATTTGATAGTTAGCATTTCTTTTAGTGTATGTGCTGCACCATAAGCCTCCAACGCCCACACTTCCATTTCTCCAAATCTTTGTCCACCAAAGAGTGCCTTACCACCCACAGGTTGTTGCGTTACA
>CAKVEH010000099.1 GCA_934728205.1 uncultured Helicobacteraceae bacterium | reverse complement strand
TATTTAGAGGTTTTGAGCTTGAGAGATTATGATATTTCCCTATTGCTCGCACATAATATAAAGTATTTTCTGTGAGCTTATGAGAGAATCCTAGCGAAGCGCGCAAAGTGTAGCCATTATTTATTGTTGAGTTCCCACTCACTCCGCCAAATTTATAACTCCCAGCAAAGAGATAATCATATCCTAGCGCGTATTCAATATTAAAGCCTGATTGTGTGGGAAGTATGCCCTCTAACTCTAAGCCAACTTGGTGTAAAAGATTTGCATATCCGCTTTGATTTTGATTTGTAGAGTAGCCATCTAAAGTATAAGCAAGGTTTAAAAATAATGGCACTTCTTTGCTTGCAAGATTAAGCCCCACTTTTGGACGCACTTCAAAAAACATTGCCAAATCCTTACTATTTTTTACAACGCTAGGGCTTGTGCTTGCAAATGTGTGTTTATCCCAGCCGAGTTTGCCAGAAAGTCCTACTTGGACGCGATTATTTTTTGTGCTATCTATAATATCAAGGTTAATGTATCCACCATAGGATGTTGTGTTGATTTGTGCACTATCGACATAATGCCCCCCAATACCAAAGCGAATAACCTCATTCATACATTTATCAGGGTTTTGCTCGCAGTATTGCATACTTTTCATTGCAAGATACATAGCACTTGTTCTTGCCCCTATATCAGCCGATACTAAACTTGGTAGCAACAAAAAACCGATGAGACAAAAAATTCTTAGCATAGAGAACCTCCAAAGAAATAAAAATCCCTCTATGAAACCATAGGATTCCATAAAGGGTTAATTTTACACAAGTTGTTTAGAATCTAAAATTCCACCAACCGCGTTTTTTGGTAAATTCCCAAGCGGCTTCTATGCCCTTACCAACCACATAACCAAGCGCAGCCTCACCTACCATACCAAGAATTGCTTCACCTTGAATCTCTTTCAACTCTTCTTCGCTAAGCAATGCGACATTTAAATCACTCGCATTAGCATTCGCACCAAAGAGGAACTCTAACTCTTGGCTTTGTAAGCCACTTACACTTTGCTGAGATTGCACTTCACTTGCACTAAGCACTGGGGCACTTAACATACCTACAAACAAAAAAGTTACAAACTTTTTCATTGTTACTCCTTAAAAAATAGATTTTTGTCCTTTGTGTAATTCACACAAAGGACAAGAGATATTGTATATAAAAACAAAGTTTATTAAAAGCCTTAAGTAGCATATTTTACAAACATTTTACATTCTATTTACAAGGATTTTATACTTAATGAGTTTTGTAAATATTATGTAAAATAATATCTTGTTGTATTATCATTAAAACTCCCTCTAAAACCCTATCCCAAACTCTACCATTGCTACATAGTTCTGTGTGGCAGGCATAAAACTATGGTTGATTTTTTCTGAAGCCCCAATATTTTGGTATTTACCAACAAGCCTTGCGTAAGTAGAAATACCTCTTTCTATTTCATACCAAAGCCCTATATTCGCACTGATAGCATAATTTTTCATAGAAAAGGGAATCTGTGCCCTAGTGTCTTTGTTGTTAAATAGGTAATTCCCAGCAACAATAAAGCTATATGAAGCACCATACATTACACTAAGTTTTGTGCTTATAGGCTTTTCTCCCTCTATCTCTATTCCAGCAAGCCCCAAAGACCGTCGAAACTTTTTCTCATCCTTGTTTGTCGAATATACATCAAGCCCACCCAAAAGATTGATAAAAATTGGAGATTCTTTGCTTGCGATATTTATTCCAAACTTTAAATCAAAATCAAATATCATAAGGTTGGTGTTATTTTTAGCACCCATAGGAGATGTCCCACTTAAGTCGCTTTTCCCACCACCTAGTGTGATATTTGCTCCAAGTTGCAATCGTTGCTTTAAGGCGGCTTTACCAAAAAGCGATATGTATCCAGCATATCCACCAATATCAGCACTTTCACCATTTGTATTGTAATATGCCCCACCAATACCTATATTAGTCCATTCACAAATTCTTTCATAACAATCTTGTTTGGAGAGGATAAGATTAGTGGAATCACTTACCGCTGCATTACTTGTAGAGAATCCTAAGAGAGCTGTCGTGATAAAGACAAGAATTTTAGAAAAAGTGTTTTTGTTTAGCATATTGTTACTCCTTAAAAAGTAAGAATCTCACTTATTTAAAAATTTCATCATAGATTTCGTCTAAAATTTTACCTAATACCCAAGCACCAGCAGTTTGTGCAACAAAAACCCAAAATTCCCCTTTGGTTTCTTTCATTTCTTCTTCACTAAGCACAGCGACATTTAAATCACTCACAAAGCACAGCGACATTTAAATCACTCACATTAGCATTCGCACCAAAGAGAATCTCCATATCTTGCTTTTGCAAATTTGTTGCAGGTTTTTGTGAGATTGTCTCACCCGCATTAAGAGAGCAGATTCCTAGCACCGCCACTAAGAGCACTGAAAACACCGACTTGTTCATATTGAACTCCTTACAAAAAATTTACCTTAGAGCCTATTGCCACTAAGGCATATTTCAATTATAGTAAAAAATAAATATATTAAAAATTAACTCGATACTTTTTTATAATCTTTTTATGATTTAGTTACAAAATTTTGTATATTTAATTCATCATATCGGTTCGGTCTTTTTCTTAGTAAAAAGCATTTGGATAATGATAATACCCACACCTAAGTCAATCATCACATCAGCGAAGTTGAAAATCGCCCACTCAAAACCATAATGCCAATATACATAATCCACCACGCCATCACGGATAAATCTATCAAACACATTGCTTGCTCCTGCTCCAAAAATAAGCCCAAAAGCGATGGAATGCTGTGCTAATAATCCTCCAAAAAGCGTAAAGGCAAAGAGCGCGATAAGCAAGAGCACTTGGATAAATTTCAACCACTCGCCAAGAAAGGCAAAGAGTGAGAACGCTACGCCTGTGTTATACACGAGGGCATTATACATTTGGGCGTTGCCTAGTGTAAAAGCTTCGCATTCAAAGTTAAAACCCGCGATAAAAGCAAGTTTAATGGCTTGGTCAAGTGCGAAAACGACAAACGCAATCGTGGTAAGAATCACAAACCTTTTTATTCCAAGATTGTAGCTTGCGGATTTTATGCTTGCTATCACTTCTGTAAAGTCCATAATGCCTCTAATAATTTAGGCGAGATTTTGAGAGAGGAAAGTTTTTAACTCGTTCATTTGTGCTTTTATGCTTTTGGCATTTTTGCCCTCGATTAAGATTCGTAGTTTATTTTCTGTGCCAGAGTAGCGCACGAGGTGGCGATTGCCTGATTGTGTGATAGAATCTAGGAGCGTTTGAAGCCCAGAGATTTGCTCTAATGGCGGCTTTTTGGATACGCTTAGATTGCACATTTCACTCGGATAGAGTTTGAATGGATTAAGCGCGATATGTGAGGGCTTGCCTGTCTGTTTGAGATAGGCGAGCACTTGCAGGGCACTCACCAAGCCATCTCCCGTCTTAGCATAATCGCTAAAAATGATATGCCCGCTATTTTCCCCGCCAAAGTTTAAATTTTGCTTTTGTAATGATTCTATAACGAATTTATCGCCCACGCCACAGCGCACAAGCTCTATATCGTGCGAACGCAAAAACTCCTCTAGTGCAAGATTACTCATCGTAGTGGCTACGATTTTGCTGCCTTGCAAGGTGTTGTTTTGCTTTTGATAGAGTGCGAGTGCGCCAAGTAGCTTATCGCCATTGACCACTTCGCCTTTATCATCAGCCACCACGAGCCTATCCGCATCGCCATCAAGTGCAAATCCAATATCTGCGCGATATTTTTGCACCTCTTCAGCGAGAATCTGCGGATACATCGCCCCGCATTGCTCGTTAATGTTATGCCCGTTTGGCTCATCAGCGATGACTATCACATCAGCTCCAAGCTCGCTAAATATCGTAGGCGCGACTTTATATGCCGCACCATTGGCGCAATCACACACTATACGCATTCCCTTAAGGCTTAAATGTTTAGGAAAAGAGTTTTTGATATGCACGATATAGCGACCTACCACATCATCTATGCGCTTTGAGCTCCCAATCTCTAAGCCACTTTTTAATGATGAGTTGAGCAAATCATCGTTAAAATAGATTTTTTCAATTTCTTTTTCAGAATCTACATCAAGTTTAAATCCTAAATGGTTAAAAAATTTTATCCCATTATCTTCAAAGGGATTGTGGCTCGCAGAAATCATAATCCCCGCATCACAGCGCATATCTTGCGTGAGGAAAGCAACTGCAGGTGTAGGCATAGGACCAATTTGAATCACATCATAGCCCACAGAAGTGAGGCTTGATACAAGTGCATTTTCTATCATATAACCACTACGGCGCGTGTCTTTGCCGACTAGAATCTTATTGCTCGTGCTTTGTGTGTTTTGGTGGAAGTAGATTCCCGCACTTTGCCCTAAGCGAATGACAGAGTTTGGTGTCAAAAACTTCCCCGCTTCTCCTCTCACGCCATCAGTGCCAAAAACCCTTGTATCTGCCTTTTTACTCATACTCTCTCCTTAATGTGTTATAAATTTTACAAAATAAGAGGCGATTTAAACTTCATTTAATTGAAATTTTGGCACAATTTTGCCTTAAAATTTTTTATAAAAGGATTAAATTCAATGGCAAATCATAAATCTGCACAAAAACGCATTCGACAAACAAAGACGAGAACCGAGCGCAACCGCTATTACAAGACCAAGCTTAAAAATATGGTAAGAAACCTAAGAGAGGCTATTGATAGCAAAGATGTCGCTAGGGCGCAGGAGTTTTTTAAAACAGCGAACAAAGAAATCCATAAGCTCGTAAGCAAGGGAATTTTGAAAAAAAATACCGCCGCTAGGAAAGTCTCTCGCCTCAATGCTGGCGTAAAAAAAATCGCTACAAAATAACGAGCATAAGATTTTCATTGCTTGGCGCAACTTATGCTCACACAAAAGCTCACGCCTATTATCGCTCGTTATGATGAGATTAGCACTCTTTTGCAAAGTCAAGAAGTGCTAGGCAATATTGCTAGACTTAAAACTTTAAGCAAAGAACAAAGCGATTTAGAGGAAATTGCGTTAAGCGCGAAAAAATATATAGATATTTTAAGGCAAATTGACGAAA
>CAKVEH010000098.1 GCA_934728205.1 uncultured Helicobacteraceae bacterium | reverse complement strand
AAGCAATATTGCATCTATAAATGGGATTCTGCCCACCACTTCGATGCCGTGATTTTTAGCAATGGTGTTTCTTAAACCTATATTAAGAGCGACATCAATAGCATTTCTATCGAGTTTCCAATTTGGATTCACTCGAGCTACATCTTGCCTTTCAAAATCATCCAAATCACCTCCACTATAATTCACGCCACCGACACTCAATCCAACAAATCCACCAAAATTTATTTCTTCACTTGTGATAAAGTTTGCCAACAAATCTATATTTGCTGAATAACTTATCTGCGTTCCAGAAACTCTAGTTTTCCAATTTGTGCCATTGTAGGCTAGATTTTCAAAATTTAGCCCTCCATAAGAGAGCCCAGCATAATAACGCAATCCAACTTTTGGTGTAAAAAAATGCTTGTATCCAGCAACTACACCAAACTTTATGCCTCCGCCGTAATATGCTAAGTTTTCTAAAGTGTTTTGTAGGGTAACTGCATTGTCAAAATTGCCACTTCCATAGCCTAATTGCGCACCGATAAAAATGCCATTTTCTTCAGCATTTAAATGCGATAGTCCCAATACCAAAGCAACAACTAAAGATAGTTTGTGAATTAAAAGGCGATTGCCTAAAGTCCTAAGAATTTCTACTAAGAGAGAGAGAGAAATGGTTTTGTGCCATTGCACATTTTGTATGATTGTTCATTGCGAACTCCTTATTGTGAAATATTAGCCATTTGGCTTGACGAATTATAGCATATTTTAGAAAAATGTGTTTATTTTTACAAAGCAGACAAAAATTTGTCTAAAAATTATTGCAAAATGATAGATAATAAACAGCATTGCAAAATGCAATAAAAACAAAAAAAGGAAGCAAATATGAACAAAAACACCGCTACTCTCTACATCTTTGGCGATACGCACAGCATACAAGACATAGAAAAAATCTTTTTGCCACTAGATTCCTACACCAAAAATGATTTTATCATCATTTGCGGGGATTTTGGCGTGCTGTGGGAGGACAAAGCAGATGATTGTGAGAAATTTTTAGTAAGCGAGTTTGGCAAACTCCCCTGCACGATTCTCTTTATCGATGGCAACCACGAGAATTTCGACCGCCTAGACGCGCTAAAAAATGTCAAAAAATTTGGCGGGAATGTCGACGAGTATATCAAAGGCAAATGCTACCATCTCAAACGAGGCGAGATTTACACCATAGCGGGGAAGCGTATTTTCACAATGGGCGGGGCTAGTAGCACAGACAAAGACTGCAGAGAGCCAAATATCTCGTGGTGGGAGGGCGAAAATATCACGCCAGCCCAAGTCAAATACGCCCTGCAAAATCTAGCAAACTCTAAAGAGCAAATCGACATAGTCATCACGCACACTTGCCCGAAGTGCTTTTTGCCCCATATTGATAGGCATTTGGCAGTGGATATGAAAATCCACGATGACAACTGCGTGTGGCTTGAGATTCTCGCACAAAAAATCGCGCTCAATCAAAGCGGGAAAATCGAATGGTTTTTTGGGCATTGGCACGGGGATTTTGACTTCTGCGTGGAGTTAGATTCTGAAAAAACACGCTTGCAAATCAATGTGCATTGCTTATATGAGGAGGCATTGCGCATAAGCGTGCAACCTACAAAGTAAAAATCTAAATTTTCCTCAAAAGTCTTTACAAGTTATTTTTTTGTAGAATAACGCTTTTTTGAAAAATAAAGGAGTGAAAAATGAGCAAAATAAGTGGTTTTACAGACACGATAAGTTTTGGGAATTTGGTAAGTGAAAATATCACAATCCCAGAATATCAACGCGCTTATGTGTGGGATAGTGAGCGAGTGAAAATCTTGCTTGAGGATTTGGACGCGCAAATGAGCGATTCACAAAAAAGTGCGGAATCTAATAAGCAAAAAATATTTGTTTGGGAGTTTGATTTTATGCGAAAATCACAAAGCCACAAAAGCAAATCAAAATAATATTTTTAAGATTTTTTTAATCAAAACAAGACTATAATTGCAACTCAAAAAAAACTTAAAGGCAAAAAAGTTGAAAATAAATTATAAATCTATAAATCCAGTAAATACTCTTGTAGGGTGGGGGATTATACTCTTTATTTAACATACAATCGCACACCAATCATAAATTCATAAATCCCGCAAAATCGACAAATCCACAGCCTTTATACCGCAAATCTACGCACGCAAGGATAAGTTATGCCTTGTGAGTTAGAAAAATACAAAATCTTATATCAAGCCTATGCCGATGAGATTCGCAATCTATGGCAGCGGTCTATATTTCTAGCCACATTTATGACTTTGGCTTATGGCGGATATGGTGCGTTGCAGTTAAAATTTATAGAAAAGCATTCTGAAATAAAATATTTGACTTGTAGCTACTTCAATCTTAGTGCTTATCATTACGCTTCACTTGGACTTTGTGCTGTGATTATCGCGCTTTCATTACTTTGGATAGCTATGGCAAAAGGCTCAAAATTTGTCCAAGAAGCACATATTAAAAATTTAAATTGTGATTTAATTTGCGAAAACGATTCACAAACAGGCAAACCAAATACATATTTTTGTGATTTGGATAATTACCAAGATAGAATTGAAAAGCAAAATTTATCATCTAACAAATTGTTTTCAAGCTATCGCTACTCGCCTAGCAAAATCAATATCGCATTAGGGTGGGTTAGTTGCCTGCTAGCTAGCATTTTGTCTATCGTGCATATTGCTAGCATATTTTGTGAAAAATGGTATTGCATAGAGTGTATCGCACTTGTTGTGTTGCTCATTGTGTTAGTATTGTTTTTTTTGTTTTAAAAACGCTCTAAAAGGTGGAAATCCTACCTCCAAATCTCAAAATGAGGAGGTGAATAAATAAGAAGCAAAAATACAAAAATGTAAAAATGGTGTCAGCAACAAGGTGTGCGATATGCACGAATATTTCACATTTGCATAGCAAATGTATCTTATACTTTGATAAAAAGGATAAAAAATGGCAACTTATACTTGTAAATGGTGTGGGTGTCAAAATAGCGACCCACGAAGTGCAGTCAGTAGCTCTTGCTCCAAAAGCCCACACCCAAACAAAGCGCACGAATTGCTAGGCTAGTCGCATTATCACAAAGCGGTGGGATTCACACCACCTCTTTGTGCATTATTTATAGTGGCTTAAAATCTTAAAAGCCGCTATAAATAGCCTAAATTTTAAAATAAAAGTGATAAAAATGGCAGAGAAAATATGGAGTGCGAATCTATCGCAAAACTCCCATTATTGCGATGGCATTTGAAAAAGCCGAAACAATCCCACTAATGCGACTTGCAAATCAAGTGCAAATTGCTTATTTTAGTTGAATCCAAATACAAATAATTTGCTGATTTGCTTTTAAATCATTGCGCGAATGTTTTTTAAATTCTTAGTTTAGATTCTCACTCTTGGGGTTTTTGTTGTGGCTCTTGTGTCTCTTGTGCTTGTATGGGCGTGAGATACCCTTCTTTTACAAGCATTTGCACGATTTGCTTAAAGATTGGCGCAGCGGTGCGCCCGCCGTAGTAGTCATTTTCTACACTTGATTCAAACACTACCACACCAATGGTATAATTACGCTCTAAATCCTTAGCAAAGCCAAAAAACGAGCCATTATACTCCTTGACATATCGCCCTCCCCTAGCAATCCTCGCTGTGCCTGTCTTGCCGCCTACAATGACATTTTCTACAAATGCTGGCTTACCCGAGCCATTTCTAACCACTTTGATAAGCAACTCTTCCATTTCCTTAGCCACTTGTGGAGAGAGAATCTGTAATGGTGCATAGCTCTTGGGCTCGTATCGTTGAGAGCTTGGCGCAGTGATATAGCTTGTAATGCGAGGGGTTGGTAGCAATCCACCATTGCTAAAGCTCGCATACGCGCGCATAAGCTGTGTAAAAGTGCTCTGCAAGCCATAACCATAGCTTATAGTCGCCTTTGTCGCTTGCTCGATATTAAGTTTTTTCACACTTGGGATAGAGCCACGCTTCTCATAGGGCAAGTCGATTCCCGTGCTTTGAGAGAATCCAAAGGCTTTTAGCGCGGTGTGGAGCTCTTGGGAGCTTAGAGCAGAAGCAATTTTTACCATTCCAATGTTACTTGAATGGAGCATAATGCCCTCTGGAGTAGCAGATTGTAGCACCACGCTATCGCGTATAGTATAGTTGCGTAATTTATAATTGCCATTCTCTAAGTCAATATTTTGCGTTGGATTGAGTTTATTTTTTTCAAGCAAGACAGAATAAATGATAGGTTTGATGGTGCTTCCGGGCTCATACGCACGCTCAATAGCAGAGAGATTAAGCCGTGAATAGTCCTTAATCTCGCGTAACGCGTTGGGATTAAAGCGATTTGAGCTAGCTAGTGCGATAAATTGCCCGTTTTTAGAATCCATAATCCCAGCAATAATCTCACCTGAGTTATACCGCGCCTTTGCGCTATCTAGGATAGATTCAAGTTGGGATTGCACGCGCAAAACGATGCTTAGCGTTACATCAAAGCCATCTTGTCGTGTCTTTTTTACCGCTCCCTTATCCATAATGACATTAAAGCCTATATCACGCCTACCGATAATTTCGCCATCTTGCTTGGGATTAAGAAGTTCATTATAATACTTCTCAACGCCCTTTATGCCATACACACGCGTGATTCCATCGCTCTCCTCCTTACCTACATAGCCCACAAGTGGCTCTAGTAAATTTTTGTAGCGATAATTTCTATTGTTGCCACTCACTTCAATGCTTAAGCCTTGTTTTGGGATTACCACGCCATTTTTGTTTTCATACTCGATAAATACGCCGTAGCGCAAAAGCACAAGGTTTAGCTTTTTAAGGTTAATCGCTGTGGGGGCATCAAGGTTGTAAGAAAGCACGACATTGCCATTAACTTGGAATTTTTTCAAAATCTCATCTTTGCCTATGCCACTATAAATAGAAAAAAGATTTACAAAAAGTTCTTTTTTTTCGGAATCTATGCTTTGTGTATTGATACTTGCTTTGTAAATGTTTGAGCTAGAAGAAAGTTCAAAGCCATCGGCGCTAAAAATCGAGCCTCTAAGTGCGGTATCGACTTTCTTGGCTTCTAATGTTGGGAGTTTTCTTGGTGTGATGACTTTAGTGTA
>CAKVEH010000097.1 GCA_934728205.1 uncultured Helicobacteraceae bacterium | reverse complement strand
TCTATCGCACAAAAAGCAAGTGTCGTGGCACTTAATGAATGTGATAACGAAATAAAAGAAATGTGCGTGGCGTTCAAAGAGCGAATGGAGGTCTCTTATCAACTTTTTAGCACGCTTGGTAGCATTAGTATTCGCAAGCCTCAAGGGGCTTTTTATCATTTTATTAGTATTCAAAATCTTTGTGGCGGAGATTCTATGAAATTTTGTGAAGAATTGCTCCAAAAGGTCGGTGTCGCACTTGTGCCCGGCAGTGCGTTTGGACAAGATGGATATGTGAGATTCTCATTTGCGTGCGATATAGACACGATTAAACAAGGTATTGAGAGGATTGCGAAGTTTATTAAAAGCGTGTAATTTTCACAATTTTTAGAATCTTTGATGGTTGCATTACGCTGTGGAGGGATAGGTTGCTTGGGATTAGGATTATTTTTATTGTCTTATTGCTAGGGCTTGGAGGAGTTGGACTTTTTGTGCGCTATCACAATGCTAATGGAGAGCGAAACGACTCCGCATTTTTACAACAAACACACAAAGAATACACGCTAGATTTTACAAATCCTGCCCAATCTTTATTTGAGCCACAAAATACTCATACCCTTGAAGTAAGCGCGGACTTGCTCGGCGAAATGAATTTTTTTAACAACCAAAATGTCTTTGTCCCAAATACACAAAAATCAGCCCACAGCTCAAGTCTGCTTGATTTGGGCGATAGACTTATGGTGGTGTTTTTCGCAGGGAGCAGGGAAGGAGCAAGAGATGTAAAAATCTATCAAAGTTTTTTAGACAAGCAAAATGGTGTAAGCAACTCTTGGAGTGAATCAAAGCCCATTTTAGATGCCCAAATGCTCTCACACCTAAGTGGGAAATTTATCAAAAAACTTGGCAATCCTGTGGTGTTTATGGATTCTAAAAAGCGTGTGCATTTGTTTGTAGTGGGGGTTAGTCTTGGTGGCTGGGCGACAAGCAAAGTCTATCAGCTGTATTTTGACGAGAAGTTACAATCTTTGCATTATGTTACAGAGCTTCATTTAGGGGTATTTGCTAATCTCTCACATCTTGTGCGCACGCCACCGCTTGAGCTAGAAAATGGTGGATTTATGCTTCCGCTTTATCACGAGCTTGCGGATAAATATCCACTTGTGGCGTTTTTTAACAAAGATGCAAAGTTTCTCTTTGCTAAACGCATAAATTCCCTAAAATCCCAGCTTCAACCCACTATAATCGCCCTAGATTCCACTTCTTGCCTTGCAAGTTATAGAATCCACCACGGATATGAAAACTTCGCATTTTTACAAGCGTGCCAAGATTTTGGAAACAAATGGGTGGAGCCACTGCAAAGCAATATAAAAAACTTTGATAGTTCTTTTGTGTTGCTTGCTTTGGATAAAGAGGTGCTTTTGCTCCACAATGACGGAATGAATAATCCACTCTTAGAATTTCAAAACATCTATGGAAAAAGCGTGCAAATACACCCAAGAGCGTCTTTAAGCCTCTTTTTGCTAAAAAATCCTAACACCTTTACACGCTTGCTAACCATTGATGTTGCGCAAAATGGAGAAGTAAGCTATCCAAGTGCATTACTTGATTCTACGCATTTACACATTACTTATACGCACAATAGAGAAAAAATAAAATACCTAAAAATCCCGCTAGATTCTATTGATGAGCTTATCGCTCAAGCGCGTGATATACCACCAACGCCAAACAAACCGCAAGAAAAAGATGAGCCTTTGCCAAAAGATAAAGATTCTAAAGAATCTCCGTATATTTACATCGATGATATGGTCATCGCGCAAGCAAAAGAGAATCTCACAAATACTCCAATAGAGGAAATGTAATGTTTGCATTAGTTGTGGTGCTAAGTGCGTTGTATCTTTTTGTTGGGAGTGTGGTGAATTTTATTTTCCTTAAAAGATATGGTATTAAAGACTATACACTTCTAGGCTTTGGGATAGAATCTAGAGCGCAAAAAGCACGCAAAGAAGCACAAATAGACCGAGAAATCGCGCAATCCTTTGAGGGTTTTAGCGACAGCGCATTGCTTAACAAACGACTTTACAATGCGATAGAAATTGCCATTAATAAACTTTTAGGCATAGATATACGCCAAAGTATGCAAGAATTTGTAGAGATAAAAACCGCTATATTGCAATCTCAAGCACACAACGACAAAATAACAAAAGGCTTAAAACTCAAATACACCATCGCATTTGTGCTATTTGCTATGAGCCTTATCCCAATCAACCTACACACAGAGCAAAGTTACAATGCTTTTGAAATTATTTATACATTTTTTGATTCCCCAAGTGTATTTTGCGCGCTTTTAAGTATGCTTTTTATCGCTCGATGTGTGCTTGGTGATATGTTTAGATTCTCGTGGATAGGATACTTTATAAGGCAAAAATGCACCATCAAAAATAGCACAATGCTTATTTTAAGCGTTTTTGGAGCAGTATTGTATTTAGGCGCGTTTAATATTTTGCCTTTTGATATATATCATTTGGGGATTTGGCAGAGTGGATGTATCACACTTTGCGTGGTTGTGCTTATTGGGATTTTAGATTCTTATGCACTTGTGCTTGTATTTTTTACCATTTGTGTGTATGCGTTCTTTGGCTTTGATTTGTCTTTGGCTGAATTTGTCATTTGTCCGTATTTGTGGCTATATAGCGTTATTTTTGCTTGTATTTATTTCGCACAAAAGGCTTTAAGCAAGCACTAAAACTCCTGTGTGAAAGTTACCCTCTCGCTTCCTTTTTGCCACTGCGCGCTAATATTTTCGAGGTAAAATACTGCAAAATCTGGGTTTTCTGGGCTTTTGTATTTTTGCTTAATAGAAGGATAACGCTCCATCATAGCTTCCTTAGCATCAATGTGATTGGCAATTCTAGCCTCTGCACGCAAACGCAAAAAACTCCCATCATCTAAACAAGTGCAATATTCTATGCCCGAGTGATTTTGAATATGTTTGTAGAGATTCTTGTGTATAGAAGTGGCAAAATAGATTCTGTCATTATGCACAAGTGCGCTTTGCACAGGGCGCACACGAGGATTCCCACAAGTGCCTTTTGTCGCCAAAAATCCTGTATAACTAGAATCAATAAACGCAACAATATCGCTAAGAGAGTTGATTTGCATTTTGCCTCCTCATTGAATTAATTTATTTAATGTGAAAAATGGGGCAACATAATTTGGCTGTTTGGTAATTTCAGAACAAATTTCTTGGTAAGCAATCTTGCCCTTTGTATCCACTACAATTACTGCACGAGTGAGCAATCCCTTAAGCGGAGAACTCTCGAGCAATAGCCCATAAGTTTTGCCAAACTCTTTTTTTACAAAATCACTTACCGCACTCACATTTTCAATGCCCTCTGTGCTGCAAAATCTCCTTTGTGCAAATGGCAAATCCATAGATACACAAAACACTTTGACATTTGGCAGTGAAGCGGCCTGTTGGTTAAAATGCCTTGTCTGTTCGGCGCACACACCTGTATCAAGGCTTGGCACGACACTAATCACTTGACACTTATCTTGTGCTCCACCAACCTCTATGGGTGATAAATCTCGACCAATGAGCTTTATGCTAGGCGCACTATCGCCTACAGAAAATCTCTTGCCATAGAGTTTTACCAATTCACCCTTAAAGGTAACCAATAACATAGTTATACCTCCTTAAACTCAATACAAAGCATTGTATCTTTAAGTGAATTTGATACAATCACCCATAAATTTTACTTTAAGGTTGTTAATGACAAGCAAGTCCTACCTACTTGATACATCAATAATTTTAGATGATATACAAAACATTATCCATCTCTATCAAAACGGACAAAATCAGCTGTTTCTTAGCGATACAATTATTGATGAGCTCGATAGTAAAAAGGATTTACAAAATGAAATGGGATATTTTATCCGTGAATTTTTTTGTAACATTTATACAAACAACCACCCCCAATCACCACAAGATTCTAATAACACAAAGCCTCACGCAAAAAAATCTCAAAAAAACAACTCACACGCCACAAAGAGACACAAAGATGATTTTTTAAGTGAAATGTTTTTTATCAAAGATGAGTTAAAAATCCCTATTACGCTAATTTTCCGTGAGCATTATTACTTAGATTCTACTATTAGTGTGAATGATAGTAAAATTATCCAAATCGCTAAAGATTACAACCTCATTTTGCTTACTAATGATATTTCGCTAAAAATCCGCGCTCACGCACAAGGGATAAATGCTCAATCACTCTTTCGCGACCGCGTGGAGAATCCACAAAAAATCGACTTTTGGCAAAGTTTTGAAGTGCATAAAAATGAGGAAATTAGCACACTTGAAGAGAGGGAATCTTTTAAAAATCTCACAGATTGGAGTTTGCTAGAAATTACCGAGATTGATAATACTGATAGCTCACTCTACCATACGGGGCGCAAATTTTTTGGGCTTAAAGTTGGGGGGAAATGTGAGGTTATGCCTCTAGATTCTATCCTTGAAGAGCAAAAGCCCTATATCACACCTATAAATTTAGAGCAAAAAATGCTCTATGCCCTACTCACGCACCCTAAAAACAACCTAAGCATTATCACAGGAGCTACGGGAAGCGGCAAGACACTTATTGCGTTGCAAGCTGGGATTAGCTTGTTAAAAAATGGTAGTATTGATGGCATAATTTATTTACGCAACACCGTTACAGCGAGTGATAAACACGCTGAACTAGGCTATCGCAAAGGAGATGAAGCACAAAAACTTCACTACTTTATGTATCCACTTTTTAGTGCGATAAACTTCACTATTGATAAATTGCAACAAAATTCGCTAGCAAAGCGCATAGAATACAAAGGCGAAACCAAAAGTATCCAAAAAGAGCAAGCAACGGAGTATTTCTTGCAAAAGCATAATATCGAAGTCATTGACATCGCTCACGCACGCGGAATCACGCTGGCAAACAAATTTATCATTTTTGATGAAGTGCAAAATGCCTCCAATGCTACTATAAAGCTCATTGGCACGCGTGTGGGTGAGGGGAGTAAAATTGTATTTTTGGGCGATTGGGCGCAGATTGACCACCCATATTTGAGTAAGTTTCGTAATGGTGCATTAAGTCTGCTTCAAAGGGCACTCAATGATGATAAAATTGCTGCTATGCAGTTGCGACAAACCATTAGAAGTGATATAGCTAAGTGGTTTGGGAATTTCGAGTAAGCACACTATCTTTAAAGATTTATTG
>CAKVEH010000096.1 GCA_934728205.1 uncultured Helicobacteraceae bacterium | reverse complement strand
CTAGTGGATAAAATCCTTGAATCCAAAGCACAAGGCAAAGAAACAACCCCACTTGAATCCCAAATCAATGATTTAGTCTATAAACTCTACGACTTAGATTCGCAAGAGATTGAAATAATCAAAAGTTAAATGCTTTATACTTTCCAAAGATTGTTTTTATAGATTCCTAAAATCTCTACGCATTTTGTAGGTTCATCGATAGCAAATACTACAACATAACCTTTGAAAATCATATCACGCACGCTTTTATCATTTGTTATTGTATTTGCACGGCAACGATACGGATTTACATTAAGTGTTGCGATTTTGGCATAAATTTCATTGTTAAATTTAGTGGCTTGGCTTGGATTTGATATTGTGATAAAGCCTAAAATCTCGCATAGCTCATCGGTAAAACGCTTAGCAATTATGATATTATAACTTTGCACCTAGATTTTCCAAATGTTGCTCACTAATGGCTTTTGATTCTTTAAGTGAATGATATTGTAGTTTTCCTTGTTTGCGTAGTTCTAGCGTTTCTTTTAGGCGGCTTTCGTCATTTTGGCTAAGCTGATAGGGCGAATCTTGTGTGATTGTAGCGTTTGGGTCTAGTTTTAGCGCAAGGTTTGTCAGCATATCAAGTGCGTTTGCGTCTAAATTTGCTTGTATATGTAGCGAAGTCATTTTTATCCTTTTTGCTAAAATGCAAGAATTATACGCCAAAAAGTCAAATTTTATACTTAAAAGTAAAAATCTAAACTGTCTACATTTTTACATTTTTAAGATTTAAAGCTCGCCAAATCACGCTCACCGATTCCCAAACTCATTACAAAAACCATCGCCAATACAGCATTGCAAAGGCGATAAGAAGCACGATTCCCACCCCGCTTAAGACTATCCCAAAGCGAAACATATCCCAAATCTTTATCCCGCCCTTGCTAAAGACAATCGCATTTGGTGGTGTAGAGATGGGAAACATAAAGCTAAAGCCCACGCAAATAGTGGCAATAAGCATCACAAGGCTTTGCATTTGGGGGTCTAAAAACCCCTTTGTAGAGGCAAAAATGATGGAGAGCAAAATCGCAATAAGCGCGGTGGAGCTAATAAACATACTCAAAGTCAGCACAAGCAGGCACAAAAGCAGGATAAACACAAGAATAGGCAAACTTGAAAGATAGCTAAAAATCGGTGCAAACGCACTCCCTAAGTGCATCTCCGAAATCGCCATAGCCACGCAAAATCCCGCTCCAAACAAAAAGTTAATCTCATAGGGAATCTGCTTAGAATCTTCCCACTGCAAAAAGCCTAACTTTGGCACAAACATAAGTAGCCCAAAAAGCAACAACACCGCATTTTCATTTAGCCCTAAGCCATTATAAAATGGCTTAATCGGGGAATTTAAAAGAAGTAAAAGTAGCAAACAGCCAAGCATAACAAGCAATCGCTTATGCGCAAAACTCACGCTAATTTCTTTAAACACCTCGATTTGAAGCGTGTCATTTGGCAAACCAAAAGAGAGGATTTTCACCATTGCATAGAGCATTGAGATGGTGAGAGGGAGCATCATCATAATCCAAGTCATAAAGCCTATGCCCTCAAACCCCACCGTCTCTAAAAAGCCGATAAAAATGAGGTTTGGCGGTGTGCCAATAGGCGTGGTAATCCCGCTAATGCTCGCCCCAAACGCCACGCTAAGCAAAAAGCGCGTTTTTAGCACCTCATCATTTGAAACGGACAACGCCACAGGGATAAGCAATAGCGCAACGGTGGAGTTTGATAGCGCACTGCCTAACGCCACGCTAGCCACGCCAAGCGCGGTAATCACGCCCTTTGGAGTGGGAGGGAAATGGCTTAAAAAGGATTTGGCGATGATTCTATGAAGCCCGATTTTTTCCACCGCAGTGGCGAGCATAAATCCGCCCAAAAATAAAAAAATAATCGGATTTGCGTAATTGCTTGCAGCGGATTTGACATCTAAAATCCCAAACGCAGGGAAAAGCACGATAGGCAGGAGCGAGACTATGCCAAGAGGCAGGGCTTGATTTGTCCATAAGATTATAAGCAGTGCAAGAATGCCTACAAACGCGCCCACCTGCACGCTCGCATCAAAAGAAAAAATACTCACTAACGCAGTGATAATCGCGCACAAAAGCGCAAACGCAAGTCCAAGTGAGATAGCAAACGCGCCTTTGAGGGCAAATTTTGCGCCGTGCTCATTATGTGTGCTATGTCGTCTCGCTCGCCACTTGAAGTGCATATTGCTCCTTAGGATTGTTTATGGTTGAATGCAAAATAGTAATGTTGCTTAAGCAAATTGTGTGCTTAGTAAAGAATCTATAATTATTAAAAACTTACCAAAGATTGATAGGTGTTAAAATTTCTTTTCAATAAAGGTATTCACATCGCCTGAATAAGTGATTTCATCAATAGCTTTTGTATCAATAAGCTCCATAGTCTTAGCAGAATCTCTCATTGAAAGCTGGCAATCCTTAAGCTCCTCTTCATTATAGGTGAGGTGCATATCCGCGCTCGCCACACCTTTAAGTTTGGTGATTTGTTCTAAAGATTGTATGTCTTCTTTAGTATTTGGGGCTTCTATGGTGGCGATGATGAGTCCCTTATCTCTCTCATCTAGTGCGACTTGCGTATGCGTAATGGCGTTAATCTCATCTAGTAGATTCTCCCAATCATCTCGTTTTGCCCGAATGATAATACTTGAAACATTCATATTCCTTCCTCGCGTTTAGGATTTTGGCGTTGTTATTGTAACGCATTTTTTATATCAAAAAAATAAATTTTCTTGCTATCAACACCCACAATAATATAGTTCTTATAAAAAATAATAGTGTTAGGCAACGCATCAATGCCATTTAGCTTTGCCACTTCATCTTTCCCCTTTAGCACAGAGATTTCGCCACTCTCATCACTCATATATGCGATATATTGAGAATCTTCGCTTATGGCAACGCTGTATATAAGAAAGTTTGAACGCAAGACTTCCTTTAGCTCCGCTACTTTGCCTTGAGATTTTATTTCATAAGTAGCTAGCCTTTTATCCATTCCCCCACTTACTAACACATTATCAGCAAAGCCAAGTGCGAAAATATTATCCTTATGCACGCCATCAAACTTCGCAACCAAATTTACATTACTACAATCAAGCGCGTAAATTGCTCCAGATTCTCCTGTGGTATAAAGCAAATTATCCTTGCGATTAAGCACCATATCACTAAAGCGATAAATAGCTACCTTGCGCTTATTAAGCACTTTACCACTTTTGGAATCTACTATCCACACTTCATTACCCACGAACCCAACGGCAAAAATATTCTCATCAATCCATAATGCCTTAGCGACATCTAAGTCTTTAATGACGATTTCACTCCTACCATTTTTGTGTAAAAACAAATCGCGCTTTGTCGCATTTGAAGCGACAATGAGTGCCTCGCCATTTTTATTTACATCTGTGTGAAATATTCTCCTCTCAATTACATTATCAAACAAATCTGTATAGCTTGGGAGTTTGATACTTTGCAGTGGTTTGAGTGATTTTTTAGCAAGGATTCCATTAAGGTCATAAATATCCACTACGCCACTACTTGTAGAGACATAGAGCTTTGGGGTGGATTGTGTTTTTAACTCTAAAAGTCTAAGCGTGCTCACTTCCTCTTTGGAATCTAACACTATACTCGGACCAAGAGCAAACAACCCTCCACAAAACACTATCATAACACAAATGAACTTTTTCACTTTGCACGCCTTTGTATAATTTTAACCTCTGCATAAATAAGCCAAGTGCTTATTTATGCCTAAAGGTTAGATTGTGAAGCTTACCTTACACCTTGATTGATAACTTCAAGCAAATTTGACCTTTTTTTGTCTTTTTCGTTTTTAAAGTCTGCGACAAAGCTATTATTAACTAAAGGTTTTGCATTTGCTTGTGGTGCGTGGCAAGCCGTGCAATTAAAGCGAGATTCTGCGATTTTATTAAGCTGTCTTTTTGC
This sequence comes from uncultured Helicobacteraceae bacterium, assembly GCA_934728205.1. GTDB lineage: Bacteria > Campylobacterota > Campylobacteria > Campylobacterales > Helicobacteraceae > Helicobacter_F. The sequence goes on along the minus strand of CAKVEH010000096.1, from coordinate 1,361 downwards.
GCGCAAATCATACATATGTGAAGCTGGCACAGGCGTAGCACCCATATCCTTTGCCACCTTTCTATCGTGGCACATCACACACGCATTATCCTCTTTATTAACGCTTAAATCCGTAATATCGTGAGGAATCATCGGCGGAGCATTTGTAAAAGCTCGCTCAATAAGCTCACTCTCACCCGGTGCGCTATCTCTAAACTTATACTCTTGGAGCTTGACACTCTCGCCATCAAGTGGCGCACTTCTTAACCCAATTTCCCTATCACTCTTAAGTGTTTGTCCAAATGCCAAACTTACACTAAGAGCGACTATCCATACATTACAAAGCAACAACTTTTTCATTTTACACTCTCCTTTTTGAAATTCAAAATATTAAAGCCAAGCGCATTGTCATTGCACACTTCGATACAACGACCGCATTTAATACACGCGATATTGGTAACTTGCGCACTTTTCTTACCTATCATATCTAAAACTTGGGCTTCTGGGCAGATTTTCACACACGCACTACAATGCGTGCAGTTCTCTACCTTATGCTCAATGCGTAAAAGCGACCTCGCTCCAATAAGACTATAAGTCGCTCCCAAAGGACACAAATACCCGCAAAAGCCATTTTTTAGCATAAATAAGTCAAACAAAAATACCGCCAAGATTCCAAAAAACCCAACGCCCAAACCAAACACCAAGCCTCTATGAAGCATAGAAATAGGGCTTATCATTTCCCAAGCAAGCACGCTAAAGGCAAATGAAAGCACCAACGCCAATCCTAAAATCACAAAGCGCGTCTTACGCGAGAATCCAAGAAAGCGCGCGTTTTCAATATGAAGCACTCTGCGCAAATAATTCGCCAAATCCACAACCATATTGATAGGGCATACAAAGGCACAAAATCCGCGCCCCATAAATAATGCGTAGATTCCAAGCACTATGCCTAAACCAAGCAACAAATCAAAGCTAATCGCTCCACCAGCCAAAAAAATCTGCATAAACGCTAGCGGGTCGCTAAGCGGAATCACTTCTGCTATTTTAGAAAAGCTCAAATCACCCTCTAAAATATTGAGTGGCAACATTTTTTCTTTTGGATTCGTGATGGCGAGATTGCGCTCACCCACGACAAAGCCAGAAATATCGCTTTGAAACACTAAATGCGGTGTTTGAGAAATGCTTACAAATGAGCAATTTGCAAGCACAAAAAGCAACAAAATCCCCACTTGAGAGAATCTTCTCAAAAGTAAATACTTATATTTGCTTACTTTCATCATAACAAATCCCCATCATTAAGATAGTTTAATCCACCACCTGTGCCATTTTTGAGAGAATCTGCTTCGTTTCTTTTATTATTATCCACAGATTCTAAACGATTC
>CAKVEH010000095.1 GCA_934728205.1 uncultured Helicobacteraceae bacterium | reverse complement strand
ATCTATAAGCGCGCTTGCTATGCCAAGATTGCGATAGTTTTCATCGACAATAAGCGAGCGAAGTTCTCCTAGTGTGTTTGAGTAGATATAAAGTGAGCAAAAGCCAACAATATCATTGTGTTTGAGGTTTTTATTCTTTTGCTGTGTGTGTGCTTGCTTGATTCCATTCGCGCGGATAATGTGATAAGAGCGGATAGCGTTTGCTATTTCATCTTCACTCCGCTCTAAGATTACGCCCTTTTGCACTTCACTTTGCACTAATTTACGCATTTGTGGAATATCACTAAGGCTTGGTCGCTCGATGTTAAATCGAATCGATGAGGTGGGAGGTGGTGTGTGGGTGCGTGGAGTTTTGGTTGTGAGATGTGAAGTTGGTGCTTGCTCCGTGATACCTAATACCTTTTGCCAAATAATTTTTCGCAAAACTTGAGCACTTGTGATTTTAGATTCTATTTTTTTATTGACATTAGTGCTTGTGAGTAAGAATCCTTTGAGTAACGCAAGCTCCTTTTGATTGAGCTTATCTGCTTTTGTATAAATGGTTAAAATTTCTTGGTCATCTCGCTTTAAAGTATGTAAAAACTCCAAAACTTCATCATCTTGAGCTAAATGTGGGTGTCTGCTATCGCGCAAGAAAATAAAAAGTTTGATAGAGCTCCTTGTGCGCAAAAATTCTACAATGTTGCTTTCCCATTGCTTTTTTACTTCTTTGCTTACTTTAGCATACCCAAAGCCGGGTAAATCAACAAAGCGCAAAGTAAGAGAGAGATTTGGATTATCTTGCTCTTTAAATGTAAGAGAAAAAAAATTGATAAGGCGTGTTTTGCCCGGAGTAGAGGAGCTTTTTGCGAGATTTTTCCCTAGTAAAAAATTAAGCAGGCTTGATTTCCCTACATTGCTTCTACCGATGAATGCCACTTCGCTTATATCACTTGGCATTGCTTGTTTGAAATGCTCCGCACTACTAAGGAATTTCGCCTCGCTGGCAAGTATCATTGTTTATTGTCCTTTTGATTCTCATCAAGCATAAAAATAAGCGTTGTTGGGCGATTATGTGTGCCTTGTGATTGGGCTTGCCCTTTTTTTGTGTTAAATGTAATGTAATCGCCTGTAATGGCATTTTTTTCGCCTTTTTCAGTGATTTTTGCATTGTTGTAGAGACGATATTCATCATTTTGTGTGTCATAGATGATTTTTTGCGCACTGCCATTGATTTCGCGTTCTTGTTGATGTGCGAGGAATCGCACATTGCCTGTGGCCGTGTATTCAAGTGGTTTGCGCTTTTTGTCCATTTTGATGACAACTTTATCAGCCCATAGCATATCCTCACCTTTTTTGATAAAAACTTCACCATCGAGTTCGGCGAGATTGATTATGTTGTTGATAGTGAAACTTTGTGCTTTTATTTCAAGTTTTTCTGCCGCTACGATACACGAGAGAAGTAGCAAAAATAAATGGCAGATTCTTGCCATTTATTAGCCTTTTGTGGGGACAACTAACTTTTGGTTAATGTTGATAGAAGCATCTTTTAGCCCATTTGCACGCTTAATCTCATTGATATTGGTGTTATACTTCCTAGAGATAGAGCTGAGCGTTTCACCCTTTTTTACTCTATGTATGATATGCACAGATTCTATACTGGGGGAGATTGGTTGTTGTGCGTTTGCGACTTTTGTTGCATTTTGTGTATTTCTATCGGTAGGTGTTCCCTTGTATCCTTTGAAGTTTCTATGGAATCTTGCAAGATTTTCATAAGGCAGATAGACATTGTATTCCTTACCTTTACCTTGTGGAATTATGTTTTTCTTAAAATGCAAATTATATTTTTTAAGTTCTTTTAGACTAATCCCAGCACTTCGCGCCACAGCATCAAGCGAAGTTCCACTTCTTAATTTTACCACAGCAAGAGAATCAGTCGCCCCACGATTAAGCAAATATTCCATATCGCTATTACGCAAAAAATCAGCGTCATTAAAGGTTAAACTCATTGCTACAATTTTGCGGATATAGTTGCGTGTTTCTGCGGGAAGATAGGCTTTTTCATCATCAAGGAGTGTGCTAAGGCGCATATCTCCACCAGCTTCTTCAATCGCTCGTTTCACACGACCATTTCCACAATTATACGCCATAACCGCAAGATACCACTCGCCTGTAATCTCATAAAGATATTTTAGATAAGAGAGTGCGGCACGCGTGCTTTTGATGACATCATAGCGTTCATCAATGTTTTTATTTACCTCTAAGCCCATAAATCTTGCAGTGCCCGGCATAAATTGCCAGATTCCAGAGGCTTTTTTGGGACTTTTTGCATTGAGTGCAAATTCTGATTCAATCATCGCCACAAACAAAAACTCCTGTGGTAAATCCTCTTGTGCGATAATACTGCGAATGGTTGGAATAAACAAATAGCTATTTTCAAACTTTTTGAAAAAGTAGTCAGATTTGGTTTCTATCCTGTCTTTATATTCGCTTTGCTCTGGCAAGAAATCATATTCTAATCCAAAAGATTGCAAGACTTTCATATTATCATCACTCATAAATGCGTAGTAGTCTCCACCACGCGCATTTGAGAGAAGACAAGATACACTAAGGGTAAAAGTGAAAGCAAGTGCAAATGCACTTTTTAATAGATTTTTTTTGTAAAGATTGTATGTTTTCATACGGCTCGCTCCTTTGATAAATGATGTAGAGAATCTCTATTTGCCCTAGTATCGTTTTGCAATGACACCAATCGTGGCATCTCATTGAAAAGATTATACGCATTTGTTGTGCTTTGCAAACAGACTTCAGCAAATGAGATTCCTAAAATTTCTGCAATTTTTTGCGCAATAAGTGGGATATATTGTGGCTCATTGCGCGTGCCTCTATGCGGGTGTGGTGTGAGATATGGTGCATCTGTCTCAAGCAAGATTCTCTCTCTTGGAATAAGAGGGAGGACTTCAAGCAGAGATTTGGCATTTTTAAAAGTGCAGATACCGCCAACACCATAAAAAAATCGCCCACTTAAGCCAAGTAAAATTTTATCAGCATTATAGCAATGCAGCACGCCACGCACGCCTTTGTAAGAATCTAAAACATCAAAAGCATCTTGCGAAGATTCTCGTATGTGCACGATAAGTGGTTTATCAAACTCTAATGCAAGTTCTATTTGGGCGACAAAAATATCTTTTTGCCTTTGTTTAATGCTCCCAATTTCTTTGTCATTGCTAGTTTGTGGTAAGTGGAAGTAATCAAGTCCGCATTCTCCCACAGCGACACACTTTTTATCATCGATAAACTCCCTTAGCATAGCAATATCAAATGTATCAATATCGCAAGGGTGCGTGCCAACAGCAAAAAATACATTATCGTATTTATGTGCGATGGCTTTGGCTTTTGGTAGTGTGGCGATGTCTGTAGCGGGAATGATGATTTGCTTCACGCCAGCATTGTGGGCATTTTTTAGCACAGATTCTCTATCATCATCATAGTGCGTAAGGTCTAAATGACAATGTGTATCTATCATCAATGCTTGCGTGAATGCTGACATCTCCCCTCCTAAAGATTTTTGGAATTGCTCAAATTCCAAAGCTACATAGTAAAATATATGCAACAAGTTATGCTAAAATTAAGAAGTTTGGATTCTAACATAAAAAAATAATTTTTAAGGGAAAAATTATAATGTTTAGCGGACTTATTAGAGAGATGGGTGAGGTGCTTTATTTTAGGGATAATGCACTAAGGGTGAAATGTGATTATACCCCAAAGATTGGAGATTCTATCGCGGTTAATGGTGCGTGCCTTACCGCTATAAGCACAGAGCACGATGGCTTTGTTGCACAGCTTAGCAAAGAGACGCAAGCCACCATTGCATTAGAGAATTTCAAAGCAAAATCCCGCGTGCATATCGAGCCTGCGTTGCGCGCAGATTCTCGACTTGATGGGCATATCGTGCAGGGGCACATTGATGGTGTGGGCGTGATAGAATCTATCTCCCATCAGCAAACCCAAAGCGTATTTTTCATCACCACAGCTCAAAGCACACTTGCGTGCATTTTGCCAAAAGGCTCGGTGTGTATCGATGGTGTGAGCTTGACTATTGGAGAGAAGCAAAAAAATGGTTTTTACCTCACCATTATCCCGCATACACTTAAAAATACACTCTTTTGTGAATACAAGGTCTCACGCAAGGTAAATATCGAAACTGATATGTTTGTGCGTAATGCTTATGGTGTGTTGCGCACATTGCTTAAAGATTCTACTGATAAGACAAATGGTGCTCTTTGGGAGCAAGTCCATCGCTTTGAAATGCAATACTAAAGCGTGCGATGATAGAATCTAAAGGTGCGCAAATGAACGATAAAAAAGCATTAAAAGCCCTTTATGGTGCGCATAATCATCCAATAATATCTCCCCACGACACAAGCAATGCTCTTTTATCTCAAATCCTCCAAAAGGCACGGGAATTTAACTCACCACTTTTTAGTAATAGTGTTTTTTTGCAATCCTTGATTGCAATATATGGAGATAATAAAAAAAATGAAATATTTGAGAATCATAATGCCATCGTAGAAATTATCGAGTGGATTATAGAATCAGAGCATAGCGCGCAGTTGAGTTAGATTTTGTATTTTGGATAGAGCATTTTACAGAAATACTACTACCTTACAAATGCACGAAAATTGTGTAAAATAGGTGTTTTTTTTTTATAAAATGTAACAAATACAACAAAAACATTTATAAAATAGCCATATTTAGCACTTTTGTGTAGAAATTTTGCTACGATAGCTTCGTGTGTAATTAAGTTACAAACAAGGAGGTTTGCTAAATTACCCGAAATTTTGTTTCACAAGGAGGATTTATTATGGAGTTCCTAGAGTATCTCTTGGCATTCATAGCGGTTTTGCTGATTTGGTTTAAACCGCAAAAAGAACGATTGGCGTTTGGCATCATCGCTGGGGTGATTGCCTTTGATGTAGTGTTGTGGCTTGTGGCGTCTGCGGCGTCTTGGGTCCCAGGTATTACGCTGTAGTAGGAGGCTGTTATGAAAGAGCTATTTGATAAACTTCTCACAGAGAAAAATTTCAATCTCGTAATGGCAACTGCCGTGCTACTTATTTTGGTAGTCCCTGTGGGTATGGCAAACCTCTACTTAGGCTTTGTCAAAGGAGAATCTCCTTGCTTGCTATGCGGACACGAGCGATTTGGTATGATTATCGTTGGGATTTTGGGGCTATTTATGGTGCGCTATGGCGTGAAAATCAAGTATATGGTAGCGGTGTTCCTCACAGGCTTTTGGTTTTTGTTTGAGGGCTTGCGACATATCGGTAACCACGCAGGACGCGATATAGGACAAGGTTTTGGCGAAGCTATGTTTGGCTTGCATACTTACAC
>CAKVEH010000094.1 GCA_934728205.1 uncultured Helicobacteraceae bacterium | reverse complement strand
TGTGCCATTTTGTGCTATATACTCACACTCTTTGGTGAAAAATGTTTCCATTTCAAAGAGCATTTTTTGTATTTGGATTTCTTGGAGCGCGCTAAGCGTGTCGCCTTTATCAAAGTTTTTTTCTAAGAGCATTGTAAGGCAAGATTCTTTAATTTGTTTCATTTTTTGTAAGTCAATAACCTTGCCTTGATAGGGTTTGTATGCTTTGTATAAAACTTCGTGGATAATGTTTCCATAAGTGGCGTTGTCTTTAGTATCTTCATCTGGAGCGTGCAAACTCGCGATGTATTTAAAGTAATATTGCAACGGGCATTTAAGCAGGGTGTTAAAACTTGATGGAGAAAAGTAAAATCCAAGCGGGGCAAAGTAGGATTCTTGCTTATACAATGTGGGTAAAAGAGTGTGTTTAAAAATACTTACATTGCTTGGCATTGGTGTAATATCAAGCTCGTTTAATAACATACAAGGTGCGCATTCTTCAGATTCTACCAATAGCATACAAGCCTCTTTTGCGTTGAATAACAGATTTTTGTAATGCCATATTTGCAAGGCTCTTTTATCATAAATAGTTGGTATGCCTAATCGCTCTCTTATAGCGGTAGTCAAAAACATATCGCTTGTGCTAAGCGAGGGAATCTTATCTTCATTGCAATCAGGTATAATGACATATTTGAGCTCAATTCCTCTGCTTTCAAGCACTTCGATAACTGAAATCTTGCCACCGCGATTATCATCAAGGCTAAGGTCGCTTATATCTTGCAAGAAGCTCTCACTCACATTTTGTATGGGAAATAACTCTTGTGCGTTTATGTAATCATACATAATACTCATAATTTTCTCATTTATTTGTGTGTATTTGGGGTTATTTGTTTGAAGTTCCTTTGAAACAATGCTTTGTAGTTCTTGGGTATTATGAGGGTGAGATTGTATAATACTTTTTTGAATTGCTTCAAAAAGCGCGCTTTTATTAAATTTCTTTCCCATTGCGTAATTAAAGTTATGCTCTTTATCAAGCGCATTGAGATATGATACAAAGCTAGAATCTGGAAGCACTATGGCAATGTCTTGTGGTAAGATTCCTCTATCAAGCCAATTTTTAATGCACTCTCTAATGCCACCCACTTGCTCAATGCGTCCAAAGAAACTTTTGGCACTAATGCGGTGGTTTATGGTGGAGCAGGGCTTTTGGCTGATGATTGTGCCTTGCGGGTAGCGCACTTCATAGCGTGTAAAAGGCTTTAAAGCAAGAGGTTTATCAAAGATTTGTAAGAAATGTGCGTGGATATTATCAAGCTGTGCATCGTTAGAATCTCCGCGCAAAACATTATGGGGAATCTTATCTTGGGTTTGAAAGCAAATGACAACTTCACAAAATTCCGCCACTTTTTGTAAAATTTCTTTTTCATAGGGATTAAGCACACTATCTAAGTGTAAGACAATGCGTGAAAAATTCCCCAGCCACGACTTTAAGATTTCATATTTTCTACTTTTATACACCAAATGATTAGAATCTAAAAACGCATTATAGCGAGCAAAAACCTCTTGCAAAATATGTAAATGCTCTTCATAATCGCCATAAGTGTCTTGTAAAGGAATATCTGTAATGTCAATATTGTGGATAAAGAGTTCATCATAAAATTGCAAAAAAAATGCACTACTTTGGAGATATGCCAAAAAATTTTTTTCAAAAACTAGGTGAGAAGTTGAGAGGTTGCTTGTTTCTTTGTCGTATTGCTCTAAAATACTGCTTAAAAGGAGTTTGCATACATTTTTAGGAAGCAGTGTTTTGTGAGGATAATATATCACTTTGCTAAAAAATTCCTTACGCAACATACTTGGCTTACAAATGCTATCTTGCTCATATCTGCTCTTTATAGAGCGATTGGTAGAATAGATAAAAAGTTCTTTTGAGTTGAGGTTTTCTAAGCTCATTGTTATCCTTTAGTGTTGGAGTATGTGGTTTGCTAAGGTTAAAACTTCGTTAGGCGTAATGCTTTTCATACAAAGATGATGAGAAAGGGGACAGATTCTCTTTTTACACGGGGCGCATTCAATATGCTTGCTAATGATATGCAAATTATCCGCTTGCACGAGATTAAGGCTTGTAATATCTTTTGGCGCAGAGTGAGGTTTGGAATCTTGGGCGGAAGTTTGTGCCAAAATTTCTTTATTTGAGTAAAAAAACTCTTGCGCGATTGTTTGATTCCACGGGCAAGTATCAGCCGTATCCGTAGAGCCAAATATACTGAGTGTTTTTACACCAAGTGCGGCGGCTATGTGCATAGGACCACTATCATTAGTGATAAAAAGTGCGAGTTTATCAATCGCTTCAATAAGCTCGTTTAAGGTGGTTTTGTTGGTTACATCTATACAATTCTTTGATTGCAAGAAGGCGTTTTGCGCTTGTTTGGAATCTTTGGTGTCTAGTTGTAACCCCGCTCCAGAGCCAAAAATATAGACAATGTAACCCTGCTCTAAAAAATCTTTAATAATTTGTAAAAAATATTCTCTCTCCCAGCATTTCGCACTTCCATACGCTGCTCCGGGATTTATGCCAATGGCTTTTTTAGAATCTACAACAATGCTACTTGTATTGTTTAATGGAAGTTTTAGCGGATTAAAGGAGGTAAAAATTTCATCACTTACAAACCCTTTAAGCAAATATTCATATTTTTGCACTTGGTGGAAGGGCTTTATTGTAGGCATTTTTATAGCATCGGTAAGCAAAAATGAGCGCATATTAGTAGCGAAGCCCACGCGCACTTTAGAGCGGGTAAAGAACAAAAAAAGCGCACCAAAAAAGCCGTTAGTAAAGCAAAAACTTATATCTGCACTTCCAGCGAGCTTCGCTAAGCGATAGGTGGCGTAGATTCGGCATTTTGACTTTTTGCTTGTATCGATGATGACACGCTTTACCCTGCTATCAGAGGCGAAAATTTCGGCAACCTCGCTCCCTACAAGGATAAATTTTGCATCTTTATACGCGTCTTTTAATTTTTCAAACGCACTCGCGCACATTACGCAATCTCCAAGCCAATTTGGCATACGCAACAAAATAGTTTTTGACATTTTCTCTCCTAATTGCACTTTTGTGATTATAACTTAAGGTTTCTAACATCTCACTTTTGTTAGAATTCAAAGTAAAAATTACATAATAAGGATTTCTATGAAAGAGATTTGTTTGCAAGAGAGTGATATTACCCAACTTAGCCTAATGGCAAACACAGTGCGTTTTTTAAGTGCGGATATGGTGCAAAAGGCAAATTCAGGGCACCCCGGTGCGCCTATGGGTTTGGCAGATATAGTGAGTGTGCTAAGTTTGTATATTAAACTTAATCCAGCTAATCCGCATTGGCTTAATCGCGATAGGATTATTTTTAGTGGCGGGCACGCTAGTGCGTTGGTGTATAGCTTGCTTCATTTATGGGGCTTTGATGTGAGTGTAGAGGATTTAAAGCAATTTCGCACACTTGATTCTAAAACGCCCGGACATCCAGAATACAAGCACACTCAAGGTGTAGAAATTACCACAGGACCACTTGGGCAAGGCATTGCTAATGCCGTTGGTATGGCTTTTGGGGAGAAATACGCTCAAAATACTTTTGGCAAGGAAGTATTTAATCACAATATTTTTTGTTTATGTGGCGATGGAGATTTGCAAGAGGGGATAAGCTATGAGGCTTGCTCTTTGGCTGGCTTACATAAACTCGATAGCCTTGTGCTTATTTATGATAGTAATAACATTAGCATTGAGGGAGATGTGAGTATCGCGTTTAATGAAAATATCAAACAGCGGTTTGTAGCGCAAGGGTGGGAAGTTTTTGAATGCGATGGGCATAATTTTGTGGAGATTAACAAAACATTGCTCAATGCTATAAACGCTTCAAAACCAAGCCTTATCATTGCTAAAACTACCATAGCTAAGGGGGCTTTAGAGCTTGAAGGCAGTCATAAAGCGCACGGCGCACCCTTAGGAGAAGAACTCATCAAACAAGCAAAGCAAAAACTCGGCTTTGATAGCACTAAATCGTTTGAGATTCCAGCTTCTGTGGCGTTGCGATTTGCTAATGTCAAAGAAAGGGGCGAATTAGAAGAGTTAGAGTGGGAGAGGGCATTAAGCGATGAGGTGCGTAAGAGAATCTTTGCGATGAAAGATGTGGGCGACATAGCCTTTCCGCATTATGAGTTGGGTAAGTCTTTGGCTACGCGTGTGAGTAATGGAGAGATTCTCAATGCTATCGCTAATGGCGTGAGTGGGTTTATCGGTGGGAGTGCGGATTTAGCCCCGAGCAATAACACTGAACTCAAGGGACTTGGTGATTTCCCTACAGGGCGTAATTTACATTTTGGAATCCGTGAAGGCGCAATGGGCGCAATCTGCAATGGACTAGCAAACTATGGAATCTTTTTGCCATTTTGTGCGACATTTTTTGTTTTTAGTGATTATCTCTCGCCTAGCATTCGCGTGGCAAGCCTTATGAGAGCAAAGGTGTTTTATGTTTTCACCCACGATAGCATTGGTGTGGGTGAAGATGGCGCGACACATCAGCCAATCGAGCAGCTTTCGCATTTGCGTGCTATGCCAAATTTGCTTACTTTTCGCCCCTGCGATGGCAATGAAAATGTCGCGTGTTGGCAGGTTGCTTTGCAATCACAATCTCCAAGTGCCTTTGTGCTAAGCCGACAGAATCTTGAGGTTGTAAGCAATGCCACCAAAGAGCAAGTGCAAAGAGGCGCGTATCTCTTAGCCACAAGCACGATAGAGCGCAATGCTAAAATTACATTGCTTGCAAGTGGGAGCGAGGTAAGTCTCGCACTTAAAGCACAAAAGTTGCTTGAGAGTGAGAATATTGCCACAAATGTCGTGAGTGCGCCTTGCTTTGAGCTTTTGCTCGCTCAAGATAGCGCGTATAGAGATTCGTTGTTTGGAGATTCTAAGATTCTCGCTATTGAGGCAGCAAGAGCGTTAGAGTGGTATGCGTTCGCGCATAGCGTGTTTGGAATGCAGAGTTTTGGTGCAAGTGGCAAAGGCGATGCGCTCTTTGAGCGGTTTGGTTTTACTCCGCATAATATTTGTAGTATTGCAAAAAATCTATTATCATAGATTTTTTGTTTTTGCGCTAATTTAAGTTTAAATTAAGGTTTTATATTGTATAATTGCGCCTTTTGGAATCTAGATTTCAAACATATCATACTTTAAAAGGAGAAAAAATGAGCACAAATAAAGTTTTTGTTTCATTGTTGCCGTTGTTGTTGGCAGGCACACTTAGTGCAGAACAACACACATCTACCCCCCCCCCCTATTGATATTTTAAGTGTTAATGCTACACCTATTATTAAAAGCACTGCCATAAAAAACATTATTCCAAGTAAAATTTTAAATATTCCTGCCATTTTTTCTATTACACTTA
>CAKVEH010000093.1 GCA_934728205.1 uncultured Helicobacteraceae bacterium | reverse complement strand
ATCTAACACCACAAGTTGTCAATCAATCGTGTTTTGCCAACTTTTGCTGCGATAAGAAAAATGCTTTTTGTCTTTTGCACTTCTTGTATGGGCTTAAGTGTGCGTGAATAAAAACTCGCATATTCTAATTCTACTTTGCACAAGCACTCTCTTGCCATCGATTCAAGTGTGGCGACATTTTTTATGTCGTTTTGAATCTGCGAGGCGATAAGGTTGATACATTTTGGGATACATAGCGCAGATTCTCGCTCTTTTGGGCTTAAATAGACATTGCGTGAGCTTAGAGCTAGTCCATCGACATCACGCACAATCTCACAAGGCACAATCTCAATTGGCAAGAATAAATCACGCACCATTTTTTGTATAAGAAGGACTTGTTGGGCATCTTTTTTGCCAAAATATGCGCGTGTTGGGTTTGTGAGGTTAAAGAGTTTAAGCACCACTTGCAAAACACCTGCAAAATGGCTTGGTCGGCTAAATCCCTCCAAAATGTATCCTATAGTGCGGGGTGGGTTTAGAGTGGTTTCATCGCGTGCGCTAAGGCTATGAGAATCCAGCGGGTAGATTTCTTCTATATTTGGTGCAAATACCGCACTTATGCCGAGATTCTCACAGAACTCCAAATCTTTTTGCAAGTCGCGCGGATAAGTATCAAAATCTTCATTTGGTGCAAATTGCGTGGGATTGACAAAAATACTCACCAAAGTATGAGAATTATTAGCTAGAGATTCTTGCATTAGACTTTTGTGTCCATTGTGTAATGCACCCATTGTCGGCACTAAACCTAAAGATTGACACCCTATTCTAAAATCTCTCACTTCTTTAATAGTGCGTAAAAGTCGCATAAAAGCCCCTTTATTGAATTAGCTAGGATTTTTAGCAACTTTTATGCCCTGATGGATTGTATATATTTCCGTAAAATTCCACCACAATGCAATTTAGTTATTTGACAAGGTGGTAGCCAAAAACTACAAAAAGTGTGAATGAGATAAGTATGCTTATCAAAAGTGCGATGCAGTCTATCGAGGAAATTAGCTAATCATTAAAGGATTAGAAGATTTAGGGAGAAATTTTTGCAATTTTGCGTGTGTTTGTGGGATAAATCTCAACTCTAAATGCTATAATGTGCGTAAAATTTGTTTTATTTAAGGTTTTGTAATGATTACACTAAAACAGGCATTAAGCCTAAACCAAGAACAGCTCCAAGAGGTTTTTAACCAAATCAAACAAAAAGTCGCACAAAATATTGAACTTAACGCCTACATTATGGAATCTAATGGCGAGATTCCCATTTCTACTAGCACGAATCAAACGCAAAATAAGCTAGGCGTGCCAATTCTCATTAAAGATAACATTAGCGTTAAGGATTGGGAAATTACCTGTGCGAGTAATATTTTAAAAGGATACAAATCTCCATATAATGCTACCGTAATTGAGAATCTACACGCAAATGGAATGTGTGGTTATGGGCGTGCCAATATGGACGAGTTTGCGATGGGAAGCACAAGTGAGTCGAGTTGCTATGGGCGCGTGAAAAATCCGCGTGATACTTCGCGTGTGCCGGGCGGTAGCTCTGGTGGTGGAGCGGCTGCAGTAGGCGGGGGGCTTGCTATTGCGTCTCTTGGAAGTGATACGGGCGGTTCTATTCGTCAGCCTGCTGGTTTTTGTGGTTGTGTGGGGTTAAAGCCAAGCTATGGGCGCGTGAGTCGCTATGGACTTGTGGCGTATAGCTCAAGCCTAGACCAAGTGGGACCAATCACACAAAATGTCGAAGATTGTGCAATTTTGCTTGATAGTATTAGCGGACACGATAGTGCAGATTCTACTTCTCTTGCTCTCCCAGCGACTAATACATTTAAAAACCTTGATGGTAATGTGCGCTACAAGGTGGGAATCCTACCCCAATGGCTAAAAAAAGCCGATGAACTTACACAAAAGCGATATGAGGAAATTATAAAAATACTCCAATCAATGGGACACACTATCATAGACATAAACGCTCTTTCACAAAAGCCAATGTTAGAGACAGATTACCACATATCAACTTATTATATTTTAAGCACGGCAGAGGCTAGCTCTAATCTTGCGCGATTTGATGGTGTGCGATATGGGAGTAGGGCACAAGCAAACAATCTTAAAGAACTTTATCTTAACACACGCTCACAAGGCTTCGGCGAGGAAGTCAAAAGGCGTATATTGCTTGGGTGCTTTGTGCTTAGCAGTGGATATTATGATGCGTATTACTTAAAAGCGCAAAAAATGCGTGAGTATATCAAATCTCAATATAGCGATGTATTTGCGTCTTGCGATGTGCTGCTAACACCCATTGCTCCGACAATCCCACCAAAATTTGGTGCGACTAGCACGCCACTTGAAATGTATCTTAGCGATACTTATACTATCGGTGTGAATCTTGCTGGGTTGCCTGCTATTTGTGTGCCTTCAAGCAGTGATAAGCAGGAGATTCCCATTGGAATGCAGTTTATCGGTCCTTTTGGAGCTGAACAAGAGATTTTAAATGTCGCGTATGGATTACAAAAGGAACTTGGAAACTCATAAGAGATTATAAATAATTAAGGGAGAATAAATGAAATCACTACAAAAAGCCTTAACATTTGAAGATGTGTTGCTTATTCCAGCATATTCGGAAGTTTTGCCTAAAGATGTGAGTTTGCGCACTCGCTTGAGCAAAAATATCGCACTTAACATTCCTATTGTCTCTGCAGCGATGGATACAGTAACGGAATACAGGACTGCCATTGCTATGGCGCGTGTTGGCGGGATTGGTATAATCCACAAAAATATGGACATCAAATCTCAAGCAGACCAAGTAAGAAAGGTAAAAAAAAGCGAGAGCGGTGTCATTATTGACCCCATATATATATTGGCAGATGCCACTCTTGCCGAAGCAAAGCAAATCACTGATAATTACAGAATCTCTGGCGTGCCCGTGGTGGATTCTCATAGCAAACTTATTGGAATTTTAACAAACCGCGATATGCGATTTGAGACAAACTTAAAGAAAAAAGTCGGCGATGTGATGACGAAAATGCCCCTTATTACAGCAAGTGTAGGCACGACACTTGAGCAAGCGCGTGAAATGATGCAAAAGCACAAAATCGAAAAACTCCCAATAGTTGGGAAAAACAATACTCTAAAAGGGCTTATAACTATTAAAGACATTCATAAACGCATTGAATATCCAGATTCTAACAAAGATGATTTTGGGCGATTGCGTGTGGGTGCGGCATTTGGTGTGTTTGATATTGAGAGAGCGCAAGAGCTAGTTGATGCGGGAGTTGATGTGTTGGTGTTAGATTCTGCGCACGGGCATTCTAAAAATGTCATTGAAACGGTAAAAAAAGTAAAGAAAAAACTTAGTGTTGATGTCGTGGTGGGGAATGTCGTAACAGCAAGTGCCACAAAAGCTCTCATAGAAGCAGGTGCTGATGGGATAAAGGTCGGTATCGGTCCGGGCTCAATATGCACTACGCGTATTGTGGCTGGTGTTGGTATGCCACAGGTTTCTGCCATTGATGTGTGTGCGCAAGCTGCCAAAAAGCACAATGTCCCAATTATCGCTGATGGCGGGATAAAATATTCTGGTGATGTTGCAAAAGCTCTAGCTATCGGTGCTTGCAGTGTGATGATAGGCTCACTACTCGCAGGCACAGAAGAAACACCGGGTGATTTAATCCTCTATCAAGGACGACAATATAAAAATTATCGTGGTATGGGGAGTATTGGTGCGATGAATAAAGGGAGTGCGGATAGATATTTCCAAGAGGGCACAGCGCAAGATAAACTCGTCCCAGAAGGGATTGAGGGGCGTGTGCCATATCGTGGGAAAATCAGTGAAATTATCCATCAGCTCACAGGCGGACTTCGTAGCTCTATGGGCTATCTTGGCTCATCAAGTATTGAGGAATTATGGCGTAAAGCAGAGTTTGTAGAGATTACAGTCGCAGGCTTGAGAGAATCTCACGTGCACGATGTGGATATTACTAAAGAAGCACCAAATTATCACGGATAAACCTAAAAACATACAAGGAATACTATGGCACAAAAGACATCATTAGAGCAAAGTAGCAAACAAAAGGATTTTGAAACGCTTATAGCACAGGCAAAAGAAATTGTCGCTAAGCTCAATGCGAATGATATTGGGTTAAAAGATTCATTGCATTTATTTAAAGAGGGCACAGAGATTCTCAAACAAGCCCAAGATATGTTAGAATCTGCCAAATTAGAATTTGAGGAAATCACCCAAAAAATAAAATCTTAAAATAACTTCATAGCGCAAGGAGGCGTGTAAATGGAAATTGTCCCACTACTTACAAATGATTTGAATGTTGTTACTTTCTTATTGTTGCTAATGCGTTTTAGTGGTGTGTTTGCGTTTTTTCCATTTTTTGATTCCACGCTTATCCCTGTAAGTGTGCGTGGAGCAATGATATTTTTTATGACTTTGGTTTGCTTTCCATTGGCTCAATATAATTTAGGACAAATCACGGTGGTTGATTTAATGGTGGCTGGACTTTTTGAGTTATTGTTTGGATTCTTAGCGGGGTTGTGTTTGCAGATTGTGTTTGCGATGATTAGCTTTGGTGGCGAGATTATTAGCTTTTCTATGGGACTTACAATGGCGAGTGTTTATGACCCTCTAACAGGAGCACAAAAGCCTATCATCGCGCAACTTTTAGCAATATTAGCTTTATTGCTTGCATTAAGTTTTGATTTTCATCATATTGTGCTTATGCTTATCGCTCAAAGTTTAGATTCTGTGCCTGTGGGGAGTTTTGTCTTTGAGCCAAAAGGAATGGCATATTTTGCTGGCGCATTGGCGTCCTTGTTTGTCGTGGGCTTTAGTATGGCGTTTCCTATTGTGGCGATTATTTTGTTTTCAGATATTATCTTTGGTATGATTATGAAAACACATCCACAATTCAACTTGCTTGTTATTGGATTCCCTGTAAAAATTGCTATTGCTTTTTGTGTGTTGATTGTCCTCCCATCAATGTATATGCACTTTAAGCGCGAGCTAGATAGTGCATTTTATGCAATGAAGTCTATTTTTGCACCATAATTAAGTTAAAATAAATGATTTTTTGGCTAGAATGTCGCCTTAAAATCACAATGTAAGGAAATCCAATGAGAATGGAACAAATTGTCGCAAAAGCCCTTGATAGACTTAATAATGACCGATATATTTTATCAAATCTCATTTTTGCACGCGTAAAGGAGCTAAGTCTTGGTGCGCCAGTGCTTGTGGAAAATATGAACACTAAGACTCATAAACTCACCGATATTGCTATATTTGAAATAGCTGAAGGAAAAGTAACACTAGAGAAAATCCAAGACGAAAATGCTGATTTCTTTTAGAATCTTCTCTATGGATTCTAAAAGAAAGTAGGGCAAGGTTGTAGTTTTGAGTTTTTTTGAAAAAGTTGGAGTGGTCGATAATGTTGATTTGGCTATAAGCAAGCTCCAATCTCTAACGCCACTCACTCCTAA
>CAKVEH010000092.1 GCA_934728205.1 uncultured Helicobacteraceae bacterium | reverse complement strand
TTCAAGCACCAAATGATGATATTTTTGAGCTACGCAATCTTGTGTATGCGCTTAGTGCCTCAAAAAGATAATGTTAAAGTCTAGCAATTTTAGTGATTGTTGAGATTTTAGTAGATTGTAGTGAAATCGAGTGTTTGCAACACCTTTAGATTCTAGAATCTAAAGGTGTTTGGCTTATATTTTATGCTTCTTGCAATGCTTTTGCTTGCATTTCTTTTTTGCGTTTGAAAGCATTAGTTTAATGCGATTTTCTTGATTTACACGCGTAGCACTTGGGTCATAATCGATTGAAACAATGTTGCTTTGCGGGTTTTTCTCTTTGATGACTTTCATCATCCCGCGTCCTACGATGTGGTTTGGTAAGCAACCAAAAGGTTGTGTGCAGATGACATTATTCACACCTTGCTCGATAAGCTCAAGCATTTCAGCAGTAAGCAACCAACCCTCACCCATATTCATCGCCTCACTTACATAGCCATCAGCAAGCGATTTAGTGTGTTTGAAAGCCGCTGGTGCGCGGAAAACCCCGTGTTTTTTAATGATGTTGATAAGGTCTTGTTGTTTGCGACAAAAATACTCAAACACGATTTTATAAATAATCCTTGTGGAGAGCTTGCCACCATACATTTTGTTTTCCACAATGCTATCGTTTATGCAGTAAAGACAAAAATCTAAGAATCCCGGTATCACAACCTCGCAATTCTCTTGCAACAAGAAATCCTCTAGGTTGTTGTTGCCAAGTGGCGAGAATTTGATATAAATCTCTCCCACGATTCCCACTTGCACCTTGCGTTCTTTGCTTCTAGGGATAGAGGCAAAGTCATTGAGAATCTCCACCATATCGCGTTTTTGTGCTTTATAGTTTGTAAGTCCTGCGTTTGTGCCCACAGTGCTAAGTCTAGTTACCCATTTATCCACCATCGCGTCAGTGTCGCCTTTATTAAGCTCATAAGATTTACATTGATTGGCGATATTCATTAGCAAATCCCCATACACAATCGCAGATAGGAGGTTTTGTAGCATTGGACGCGTAACGCTAAAGCCTTGACCGCTCTCTAGCCCGCTAAAGTTGAGCGAAATCACAGGGATTTGCCCAAACCCAGCTTTATTCAACGCCTTACGCAAAAGGTGGATATAATTACTCGCACGACAACCACCACCTGTTTGTGTGATGAGCAAGGCAACTTTGCTTAAATCCCATTTGCCACTTTTAAGCGCGTCTATCATCTGTCCAATCACAAGCAAAGCAGGGTAGCAAGTGTCATTATGCACATTTTTAAGTCCCTCATCAACCACGCCTTTGCCATCGTTATGAAGCAATTCTGCCTTATAGCCGTGCAAACGCAAGATATTCACTAAGAAGCGGAAGTGAATGGGGAGCATCATTGGCACTAAAATGCTGTGCGTTTCTTTCATCTCTTTTGTGAATGGGACTTTGATGATTTCGCGCTCACCTTTTAGTGTGGCGTTATTGCTTGCCACACCTACATTCCATTTTTGCACATTTGGAAGATTACTTGTAGAATCTAAGCCTTGAAACCCCATAAATCCTTGTGTCATTGTTATTTTTTGTGTCATTGTGTATCCTTTGTGTTGAGTTTAGTTTGTTAATGCGGTCATTTTGCGCATTTCTTGTTGCATATTATTATAGAAAAGAATGCTTGTGTGCGGACTTTTCTTGCCTGAAATCTTTTCTTCCATAGCACCAAGTAGCGAGCGGATTCTGATTTTAACCGCGCCAAGATTGCTAATTTCATCAATTTTGATTTGTGTGTAGAATCTACCGCGCGACTCCAAAATATCGCGCACTTCATCAGTAGTGATAGAATCTATCCCACAACCAAAGCTCACCAACTGCACAAGCTCAATATTTTTGTTATGACAGACAAACTCAGCAGCATTATAAAGTCGTGAATGGTAGCTCCATTGATTGAGGATTTGTAGATTTTGTGCATCGCCTAAATGCGATATAGAATCTTCGCTCAACACCACCAATCCAAGAGAGTTTATGAGCTTGTCGATGCCGTGATTGATTTCAGGGTCGATGTGATAAGGTCGCCCGCTTAGCACGATAGCCTTAAGGTTATGCTCTCTTATGTGAGCAAGCACGCGCTCGCCCTCTTGTTGAATATCATCAAGCCACGCTTCTCTATATGCGTATGCTCTCTCAAGAGCTTTGGCGTATTCTTTTTTAGACACCTTGAGTTCTTTGACAAAAAAATCAAGAGATTTTTTATAAAACTCCTCTTTTTTATGCAAGCCCACATACGGATAGAGGAATCTCACTTCGCGCAATCTATCGACATTTGAGTTTAATAACTCTGGATAGTAGGCTACCACAGGGCAGTTGTAGTTATTTGTGCTGGTGTCTTTATGCTTTTCATCAGATTCAAAGTTATAACTCATACAGGGGTAAAAAATCACTTCTAAACCTTTGTCCATCAAATCTTCAATATGTCCGTGCTGAAGTTTTGCAGGATAGCACACGGTGTCGCTTGGGATTGAGTATTGTCCGCGTGCATAAGTCTTGCGAGTAGTCATACTAGAGACGACTACTTCATATCCAAGCTCGCTTAGTAGTGTGTGCCAAAATGGTAGATTCTCATACATATTAAGCCCTAGCGGGATTCCAATCTTGCCTTTTGAGCCAAATTTCACCACACTTTGTTCTTTATTAAATCCTTTATAGGCAAATAAATCGCGCAATTTCTCAAGTTTGTATTCATACATATTTGGTAAATGCACAATTTTCTTAAAGCCTAGAGGCTTATCACAGCGATTCCCAGAGATGAATTTTTTTGCTCCATAAGTATCACTAAAGCGGTTAATGGTAAGATTGCAGTGATTCCCACAAAGGTTGCACACAGTGGCTTTTGCGTGATGATTGAAGTTTTCAAGTGCCTCTTTGGTAATGATTGATGAGCTATCAAGGTTTAGCCCCTTAGCATAAAGTGCTGCACCAAATGCACCCATAAGCCCACTAATCTTAGGGCGAATGACATTGCGCCCAATTTCTTTTTCAAAACTTCTTAGCACAGCATTGTTAAGGAATGTCCCACCTTGCACGACAATTTGCTTGCCTAAATCATCAGCATCGCGCGCACGGATAACTTTATAAATAGCATTTTTTACCACACTCATTGAAAGCCCCGCACTAATATCTTCAATGCCCGCGCCTTCTTTTTGTGCTTCTTTAACCGAGCTATTCATAAAGACTGTGCAACGACTTCCAAGCTCCACAGGATGCTTAGATTCTAACCCAAATTGTGAAAAAGTTTGCACATCATAGCCCATTGAGCGCGCGAAAGTTTCAATGAAGCTTCCACAACCACTCGAGCACGCCTCATTAAGCATTATAGAATCAATCGTGGAGTTTTTGATATAAAAACATTTCATATCTTGTCCACCAATATCAATAATAAAATCAACCTTTGGATTAAAGTGTTGAGCGGCTTTTAAGTGCGCTATCGTCTCTACAAGTCCAGAATCTAGGTTAAACCCAGCCTTGATAAGCTCCTCGCCATACCCCGTAACGGCACTGCCTTTAATAGTGATTTTATCACCAAAGTGCCCATAAATATATTGGAGTTGGTGGTGGATAACGCTTGCAGGATTGCCTTGATTAGAATTATAGAATTGATAGAGGATTCTATAAAATTCATCAATAATGACAAGTTTGGTAGTCGTAGAACCACAATCTATCCCAATGTAGGCGTTAAGTTTTTTGTAATCATTGCGTTTAAATGCCTCATCAATGTCAATCTCATCGACACTCGCGCTCTCGTGTCTTGTGATAAATTCTTCGTATTCTTTTTTATTGGCGAAAAGTGGCTCAAGGTATTTGTTGCTTGAGGCGACATTTTTAGATTCTTTGAGTTTTTCTAAAAGTCCATCGCAAGTAAATTCTTTTGAGTTTGCCCTTGCGCAAAGTGCCACACCGATAGCAACAGAGTATTGCGCATATTCTGGGAAAATGGCGTGTTCATCATCAAGTTTGAGCGTTTCTTGGAATCGCTTTTGCAATCCTTTATAAAAGAATAGCGGTCCGCCCAAAAACATCACTTTTCCCTTGATTTTACGCCCTTGTGCTAGCCCACTCACGGTCTGATCGACTACGGCTTGGAAAATGCTTGCCGTAATATCTTCTTTATTTACACCTTGATTAAGCAGTGGTTGGACATCAGTTTTAGCAAACACACCGCAACGACTTGCCACAGGATATATTTTGTTGTGTTGTAAGGAGATTTCATCAAAAGTTTTTGCATCAATGGCAAGCAGGGTTACCATTTGGTCGATGAACGCACCTGTGCCACCAGCACAAGAGCCATTCATTCGCTCCTCAGTCCCACCACTTAGAAATAAAATCTTGGCATCTTCCCCACCTAGCTCGATAACCACATCAGTATCAGGCTCTAAGAATTTAATTGCTTCTGCGGTCGCAAAGACTTCTTGAGCGAAGTCAATACCCACAGCCTTACAGATTCCAAAGCCAGCAGAACCAGAAATAGACACCTTAAAACTTCTATCTCCAATAAGCGGGCGCAAGCCCTCCACAATCTCAATGCTTTTTTCACGCACTTTGGAATAGTGTCGTTCATATTGCCTGTAAATGATATTATCATCTTCCATTAGTGCGATTTTTGCAGTCGTGCTACCAATATCAATGCCTAAAGTCAAACCCATATAAATCTCCTTAAGTAAGTTTAAAGATTCCCTGATTGCCTATATTTTAGGCTGTTTATGAGAATTTATTTTAAAGAATCTAAAGGCGTAAAAAATACGCACTACTTTAGCGAGTTTTTTTCAATATGTTGGTAAAAAATCACATTTTATGTGTATTTTATTGTCGAATTTTACAAAGTTTCACTTTGTTGCAAATTTGGCTTAAAATTTGCTTATTGCAACCATAAAGATTTTGGGATTTAAGGAGAATCTTATGACCATCACGCCAACCACAAATACTCCAACAACAGGGAGTAATGTCGCACCAAAGAATCCAAAAACAAAACTTGGCAATGAGTTAGGGACGCAAGCCACACAAACACCTACACTTAAATCACTCATACAAAAACCTACCACTTCTGCCACAGATGATATAAAGGATTCCCATTCTCCATTTGCCTCAGAGCCTATAAAGTCTGCAAATGCAAGTATTGGGAAACTTCAAACACTCAAAAAATCCCTTGATTCTATTGACTCTCACGCGCAAAAAGCCCAAAAGGTGTATGACGACCAAAAAAAACTAGGCGAAATTCGCGCTAAGGTAGATAATATCATTGATGAATCAAAATTTGAGGGAAGCAAGGTTTTTGGCGTGGATATTAAAGATTCTAAAGGGAATGTGGTTTTAAAGGCAATTAAACTTAATACTTCGCTATTGGAGGGAGATAAACGCGAAATAGAAGTGTTTAATTATGAGGTAAAAGAAGTTAAAAAACAAATCAAACCAGCCATAGATAGACTTTCTATTGATATAAACAACAACCTTAATGCCCAAGAAGAAAGTGCAACCAAAGATGTCAAAAGTCAAGGA
>CAKVEH010000091.1 GCA_934728205.1 uncultured Helicobacteraceae bacterium | reverse complement strand
CAATGGGAATCTCACCAATGCCAAAGAATAGCGCGAGGAGCTTACCAAAAATGGCGCGATTTTCCAAAGCCACCTTGATACAGAGAATCTTATCCATTTAATCGCCCATTCAAACAAACAACACTTAGTAGATAGAATCATTGACGCACTTCAACTTGTCGATGGTGCGTATTGTTTTATGTTTCTTTCACGCTCTAAAATGTTTGTCGTGCGTGATAAATATGGATTGCGCCCGCTTAGTCTAGGCAAAATAGAAAATGATGATGGCTCTGTGGGTTATATCGTGGCGAGTGAGACTTGTGCGTTTGACTTGATTGGAGCGAGTTTTGTGCGTGATATTAAAGCGGGCGAAATGCTTGTATTTGAGGGCGCGTATTCTCCGCTTGGCGATACACAGCCAAAGAGTATCCAAGTCTTTACACCAAAGGAATTACCCTGTGTGTTTGAATATGTGTATTTTTCGCGCCCTGATAGTCAAGTGTATGGAAAAAATGTCTATGAAATCCGCAAAAATCTTGGCGCACGCTTGGCAAAGGAATTTAAACTCAAAGCAGATATGGTAATCCCCGTGCCAGATTCTGGTGTGGCGGCGGCATTAGGATACTCTAAGCAAAGTGGCATTGACTTTGAGCTAGGCATTATCCGTAATCACTATGTCGGGCGCACTTTCATCGAGCCTACGCAGTCATCGCGCGAGCTTAAAGTGCGCTTAAAGCTCAATCCAATTACAAGCATTATTCAGGGTAAAGATGTGGTTGTGATTGATGATTCTATCGTGCGTGGGACGACTAGCAAGCAAATCGTGCGTATCTTACGCAAGGCTGGTGCGAGGAAAGTGTATATGCTTATTTCCTCTCCACCTATGATTAGTCCTTGTTATTATGGTGTGGATACGCCTGATACAGACCAGCTCATTTGCACGAATAAAAGTATACAGGAAGTGTGTGAATATATCGGTGCGGATTTTTTAGGCTTTTTATCCATTGAGGGAATGCTACAAAGCATTGGTAGTGATATGAAATTTTGCAAGGCGTGCTTTGATGGAAAATATGTCGATGAATTTTTGCTCCACAAGCAATCGTGCGAGCAAGCATAAACAACATAAATCAAACGCAGGAAGTTATCAGTGAAGACAATTCTTACCATTGGGCGATATTTCAAATCCCGCTTTGGCGAGCGTGTGCGCAAGATTCCCATTTCTTTGCAAGGATTTACTTGTCCTAATATCGATGGGAGCGTGGCAAGCGGTGGGTGCATTTATTGCGATAATGAATCATTCTCGCCAAGTTTGGTAAAAATCGCCAAACGAAGCGAAGTGAAAATGAATTTTTCCCTCACGCATAATCCACTGCTTCAAAAGCAACTCGCGCAATTAAAAGAGCAGTTTTTGTGGCACGCGGAGTTTCATAAGCGCAAATTTGGAATCGCAAAGTATCTTATCTATTTTCAATCCTTTACTAACACTTACGCGCCATTTGACACGCTTAAGGCATTGTATGATAGTGCGCTTGGATTCTCAAATGTCGTGGGGCTTAGCATTGGCACGCGCATAGATTGTGTGAGTGATGAGGTGCTTAGGCTTTTAGGCGGGTATGTCAAGCAGGGCAAGGAAATCTGGCTTGAATATGGAATCCAATCGGTGCATAATGAGACACTCAAACTCACCAATCGCGGACATAGCATTGATGGCGCAAAGGAACTCTTTGAAAAGACGCGAAATGCGGGGGTGAAAGTGTGCGCGCATATCATCTATGGACTACCAAAAGAAAGCAAGGAAATGATGCTCCACACATTAGAATCTGTGCTTAGCTTTGGGATTGATGGGATTAAAATCCATCCTATGTATGTGATGAGTGGCACGAAGCTCGCCCAAATGTATAAGGCGGGCGAATATGAGCCAATCAGCCTGCGCGATTATAGCGAGCTTATTATAGAGTCTTTAGAGCGTATGCCACAAAATGTCGTGGTGCAACGCGTGAGTGCTGGCGCGCACGAGGAGAGTTTGCTCGCACCAAAATGGTGCTTTGATAAAAATATCCAAATGCGCCACATTAGAGATGAGCTCCGCAAGCGCGACATTGAGTATTAGTCGCTTAAAATAATGCTCTAATACATCCCTTGACTTTGCGGTGAGATTGTATTACAATTTCTGATAATTTCATACAAAAGGATTTGGTAATGAAAAATGACTTAAAGCAAGGATTTGCTAGAAACTTAAAGTTTGCTGAAACAAACGCTGTTCTCTCTCTCTCTCTCTCTTAATAGAAAAATTTTCTCAACTATTGCGCTCCTGCGTGGGCTTGTATCATACACGCTTTTTCTTTCATATAGATTCTCATCACACGCATTTATCGCGCGTGCCTTGCGCGCGCATTCGACATCAGAATCGCGCTGATACGCAAGGTGGGATAATGAAAAAGTTGGTGCTAGTGTTTGGAATCTTGGCAAGTGCGCTAAGCGTGGGAATGGGCGCGATGAGTGAAAATGAGTTGGTAAGGGCTGCAGGTAATTGCCTTGAAAATCACGATAAAAGCGCGTGTCAAGCATTGATTGATAATGGAAATATAGTAAGTGTGGAGCGATGCGGTAAAAATAATTGTAGCGATGTAGGTTTTCTTTATGTCCTAGCGGGGCATTATAGAGAGGCGATTCCTTACTTTGAAAAAGCCCTTGCGTTGGGGGATAATGTTGGATACGGTTTATTGGGAGCTACCTACGGTGAATTAAATGATTACTTTAACGCAAAGAGATATGCTGAAATCGGGTGTAATGAAGTTAGCAATATACAAGCGGGTTCTTGCTATAACTTAGGACAAATGTATTACTCGGGTAGAGGTGTGAGACAGGACTACCACAAAGCAGCAGAACTCTACAAAAAAGCCTGCGATATGAAATATGGGAGAGCGTGCAATGAACTTGGTTTGCTCTATGGTGTAGGAAAAGGCGTGAGACAAAATTACTCTATCGCTAAGGAATACTACGGCAAGGCGTGTGATTTGGGCGACCAAATAGGCTGTGATAGTTATAAAGCCATCAATGAAGCAGGGGTGCAATAATGGCACAAAGCACAGATACCCCAATCTATGATATAGAATTGAAATGTAATTCTTTGATTTTGCATATTAAACAAAATAATAAAGAAACATTTATCTTTGAAAATGCACTAGATAAAGCGTGTGAAAAATGGCTACAAGATAATAAATCACAAAAAGAGCTAGATAAGTTAATAAAAAAGCAAGATGGCAAATATTATATTTTCAAGCCTTTGATTGTAAAATACGAAAATATCGATACAAACACGGAATCTAAAGAATCACAAAACGATACAGAATCTAAACGCAAAATCATTTATGCAAAAGATGAAATATCTTTTAAAAATTGTGTATTTTGTGGCGAAGTAAGGTTTGAATACATTTCGTTTGGCGCATTAGATTCTATCGTGGATAAAGAGACAGAATCTAACAATTCTCTACGCATAGACTTTCAGCGTTGTGAGTTTAAGGAGCGAGTCTATTTCACCAATTGCGAGTTTAATGGCAATGTGTTTTTTAACCACGCAGTTTTTCACAAATACGCGGACTTCCACGAGAGTATTTTTAATGGCATAGTGTCGTTTTATAACGCTACTTTTAAATCCGCGCCAAATTTCTCTACTTGCGTATTTAGCAACCTCCAAGCTACAAATTTTATCAATGTTAAAATAAATGGTTTAGAATTTGCCGAAATTAAGAATTTTATAAGTGAATATAGAAACGATAAGACATACAAAAAGGAAATAAAGCTATCAAAAGAAAAACAAGAAACAATCAAAAAACATAAAATCCGCTATGCGAACAACGCACGAGATTCATTTCGCACAATCAAAAATGTGCTAATTGCAAATAATAATTTACTAGATGCTTCTATTTGGCATAAATTAGAACTCTATGCCAAAGAGATAGAGTTACGACTGCCCGAACCTGAATCTATAAACAACCAAAACAACAAATATAAAAAGTGGATTGACTTAATCCAACTTTGCTTTTATCGCCATACTTCAGCTCATCATACGGATTTGCTAAAGATTCTCTCTTGGTTTGTTGTCTTGGTGGGTGGATTTGCGACAATTTTATTTTTCATTAAAGATTTAAATAGTATAGCATTATGGGGCAGCATTTTTGCAGTTACTTTTATATCACTGCTTTTTATGTATCTTTTTAAGAAAATAAATTGTTTTGGATTTTTTACACTGCTAAATCTTGTGCCTTGTGTGTGGTTACTAACTTGGAATCCAAAATATATCTTTGGTGTGGCAAATCTATTTGGAAATGACACAAACCAAAACAACATATCTCTTAACCTGATTCTATCGCTTTATAGCATTCTATTTATCCTTGTGATTTTTTCACTACAAAAAACCGCGCGTAAAAATTCTATAATCCCGAACTAAAGGAGTGAAACTATGAAAAAAGAAACACAACAAGCAAAAAAGCAAATACTAAAAAGAGTAATCCTAGTATGCGGAATCCTAGCAAGTGTGCTAAGCGTAGGAATGGGTGCGATGAGTGAAAATGAGTTGGAAAGGGCTTCAGGAAATTGTCTTTTCAATTACCTTTTAAATAATTCTAGGAGCGTGTGTCAAGCATTGATTGATAATGGTTTGCCAAGTGTAGAGGAATGCAATAATGATGATTGTAGAAAGATATGCAACATTTATATTAATGCAGATAATAAAGAGGGGGCAATACCATACTGTGAAAAAGCCGTCACTTTGGGGGATAATAATATTTCCTGGTGGTTGGGGTATTTCTACCTTGAATCAAATGATTATTTTAACGCAAAGAAATATTTTGAAATTGCGTGTAATAAACTTAGTGATAGTGACGAACTACGGAAAAAAACTTCTTGCTCTGAGTTAGGGGTAATGTATGCCAAAGGGCGAGGTGTGCGACAAGACTACCATAAAGCAGCAGAACTCTACAAAAAAGCCTGTGATATGAAAGGTGCTCTCGCGTGCAATAATCTAGGTTTCCTATATGACGAAGGACTAGGTGTCAAGCAAAATTACTCTATCGCTAAGGAATACTATGGCAAGGCGTGTGATTTGGGAAATCAGATAGGGTGTGATAATTACAAAAGCATACATAGTGAAGGAGTGCAGTGATGACAATTTTTCTCATAGATATACTTATCAAAGAATTTGACTTACAAGCAGATAGAAAAGTCTCTTTAAAGTAGGCTTGTTGAGAAATTATAAAGGAGTAACAATGATTGATAAAAAACGAATACTCTCTCGCTTGTCTTTAATGCAAGAATATATAAATGAAATAGAACAAATGCTTTTAGAACCTGCACCAGACGAACTAGACGAAAAATCAAACAACAATAAACCAAAAATAGGCGAAGTAGCAAGACATAAGCTAGCAGAACTCCTCACACAACGAGTGTGGAGTCCGCAAGAATTTGCTAGCTTTTTTGATGAGAGATATTGCAAAGATATGTTTGATATAGATTTTGCATTACTCACACAAGGTAGCAAATTCGATGAAAATGGATACTCGCGTTATTACAAACGCCCAATCTCCGTAAATGGTAGACGTTG
>CAKVEH010000090.1 GCA_934728205.1 uncultured Helicobacteraceae bacterium | reverse complement strand
GCAATGTAGGTTGTGGTCTTGGAAGCTATTTGATTGATAAGCAAGGGTTAGTATGGAATCTTTTGCAAATTACAACAAACGCTACTTTGTTGAATCAAACTTTTGGTATCACTTCAGGGACTTCTGGTTGTAAATGGGAAGGTCTTGTAATGGATAGCAGAACTCAAGAGTTTGTCGCTTCAAATATGGATACTCTCTCTAAAGAAATCGCTCAAGGCAAGGGAGAATCACTAGATACTTTGGTTGAGCTCTTAGGTGTCGAGCAAAAGCAAGAGTTTAAACTTGCTTTACAAGAAAACTACCATAAACTCTATGCGAGCAAAGATGCTCAAATGGCAGATGTGCTTAGCGGTGTGAATGCACTCTAAGACTTTCGTGCTCTAGTTTGTCTTTAAAGCAAGCTAGAGACACATAGATTGTATGCGAATTTTTACATCACTTCTATTTTCTCTTATCACTTTTATATTTTTAAATGCCAATGAGCTAGATTCTCTTGCAAAAGCCAAACAAAAAGCCCTAGAGTTAGAGATTTATACATCTAAACAATGGCTTGATTTATTGCATTTTGGAAACTTTTTTGGCTTTTGGCGTAAGAGCAAAAGTGAAATAGACTCGCCAAATTTTTTCCTTGCACCACAGGGCAATAAAGATTCTAAAGCTGAACTGCTTGCCACTATTGAGGGTTTTTATCAAAGTGTAGAATCCGTAGCAGTGCCTAAAGACTTCGAGGAAAAAGTCTCTAAAGCCAATACTTTGCTTGATGCCGCTGTTACTTCATTGCCAAAACGCTCAAGTGCCAAAGAGGATTACCACGCGATTTGTCGTTTCCCCGCGCGCTGTTATTATTTAGATTCTCTTTTGCATTTTGAGAATCTCCCCGCACTGCAATGCGAAGAATTCCACACAATGAGAGAATATGTCAATCCCATAAGCGCGACACTTATTTTCCCATCTGCGCATATCAACTCACCTGCTTCGATGTTTGGGCATACATTTTTATTGCTTAATTCTGGTTTTGACTCGCGCTTATTATCCTTTGCGATTAACTATCAAGCTAACGCGGATGAAAATGTGGAAAATGGCTTTGCGTTTGCATTTAAGGGATTGCTTGGAATGTATCCGGGAAGCTACTCTATTTTACCCTATTATGATAAGGTCAAAGAATATGTGGATAGTGAAAGTCGCGATATTTGGGAGTTTGATTTAAATTTAAGCAAAGAGGAAGTCGCGCAAATGTATCGGCACATTTGGGAGCTTGGCGATTCGTGGTCGTATTACTATTTCTTTGATGAAAACTGCTCGTATAATATTTTATGGCTTTTAGAAGTTGCACGCCCGAGTTTAGAATTGCGCAAAAAATTCATCTATCAAGTAATCCCCCCTGAGACACTCTTTGTCATTGCAAATGCGGGGCTTATGCGCAATGAGATTTATCGCCCATCAAAGCGCGCTAAAATCTTAGAATACGAAAAACAAATGACCATAAGCGATGTGAGAAAAGCAAAAAAACTTGCCAAAGGCACATTACAAGCTAGCGAAGTGTTAGACAATGATACGCTGAGCCTCCATCAAAAACAATACATTTTAGAATCTAGTATCGAAATGAGCGAATATCGCTATATGAAAGGCAAGCTAGAACACGAGGACTACACGCAAATCACACATAATCTCGCCAAAGCACGCGCCACAATCGGGGAAAGCCCCACACTCACTCCACCCGCTCCAGCCTCACCACTACAAGCAAATCAAAGCCTAAGAATCTCTCCGAGCTACTACCTTGCCAATGCCACAGATTCTCATAAGGCACTCTCGCAAGGCATTGCGATTGATTTTCGCCTTACTTACCACGATATTAGCGACAATGATAAGGGTTATCTTAAAGTTGCTCAAATTGAGTTTTTAAAGGCAAACGCGCATTTACAAATCACGCCTCAAAGTAATATATATCTACATAATGCAACGATTTTATCTCTTGCTTCTTTTGGGAATATAAGCAAATTTTTCACACCATTTTCTTATCGGTTAGAGACAGGATTCTCGCGCCAGTTCTTACATTCAAATTTGCGTTACTACGCTATGTTTGGCGGTGGAGCAAGCGTGGGAATCTCGCAATACAGCTTTGTGTATTACTTGCTTGAGCCGACTTTTTACCTTGATAGGTATAATAGGGGAGATTTTTTGCTCTCCAATGTGCTTGGATTCTCACTCTCAAATGATTCGTGGTGGAAACTGAGCGCGGAATATAAATTTAAAGCATACAATTTGCACACTTTTGGGCATTATCTCAATGCCACAGCAAGTGCAAACCTTGCACATAATTTTGGAATCTTTGCTTCTTTGGAACAAAATTTTTTGCCTTTTGTAACAAGAAGTGCTTTAAATGTAGGAATAAGAGCATATTTCTAAAAGTTTTATAAAACTTTAAATAAAATAAAATACTTATTAACAAGGAGTGCAAAATGTTGTTTCGCTACTTAATTGCGTTTTTTCTAAATGCGGTTTTTTGCGCGGTAGCTTTGGGGCAAGATAGTGTAGATATGGATTCTTTGTCAAAAACAAATTCCTATCAAAACGCTCCAAATACCCTTAGCATAAAGAGTGCTTGGGACATCGTAGTGCAAAATAACGATGGTCTAAAAGCACAGCGTTATGGGCTGCAACGCGCCGATGAACTTGCTCTTGGTGCGAAATTAAGCTACCTCCCTGAAATCAACTTTACAGTTGCTTATTTTTACTTTGATGATGTTAAAAAGCATCAATTTATCTCTCCAAACGCAGGGCAACTCCCACCACTTAGTGGTCTTAAGCCTGTTACACTATTAGAACGCGATGTAATGCTAGGTGCATTAAATATTATCTATCCTATTTATACGGGCGGTTTGCGTCATTCTGGTGTGAAACTCGCACAAATCGCTAAAAAAGACGCCAATGAAATGCTACGATTAAAAAAGCTTGCAACCTTTGAAGAGCTTATAAGTGTATATTATGGTGATGTGTTGGCAAAGGATTTAGTCGATGTGTTAGCTCAAAATTATGAAGCCTCAAATTTGCATTACCAAAATGCGTTGGGATTACAAAAAAGCGGGCAAATAGCTCGGTTAGAAGTGCTTGCAAGTCAAGTAGCGAGCGATAGAAATGCTAATCGCTTAAAAGAAGCCAAAAACTCGTATGAAAGTGCAGACTTAGCCTTGCAAACTGCGCTAGGTAAAGATGAAGTTACGCCCACTTCAACACTTGAACTCTCAAACAAAAAACTTCAAAATGAGGAATATTATGTGCAAAAAACACTTGCGAGCTATCCAGCCCTCCAATCACCTGATTTAAAGCTCCAAAGCGCGCAGCAACTCACAAGCATTGAGTTTTCAAAGTTTATGCCCCAAGTGGTTGGAATGGGAAGTTATATTTGGACAAATCATAAAGATTCTCTAATGATAAAAGCCATTCCCTCGTGGTATGTAGGCATTGGCGTAAGCGTGCCAATCATCACACCAAAAGGGAGATTGCAAAGGTATCAAGCTGCCAAGTTAGGTGAACTTGAAGTGCAATCACTCAAAACCCAAGCCACTAAGGATTTAAGCCTGCTTGTGAGGCGCACTTACAAAGAAGCAATATACGCACGAGAGGAATACGAAAGCCTTGTTTCCTCAGTCGCACTTGCAAAAGAGAATCTAAAACTCCAACAAATCGCCTTTAAGCAAGGTTTAGCTACAAGCACACAGGTAATTGATGCACAAAATAGCTTGCAAAGCGCACTTATAGAGCAAAAAATGATTGCTTATAAAGCCATTGTTGCGCTTGCAAAATTACTTGCCCTAAGTGATGAAATTGAGAGTTTTTGGCAATACCAACAATAAGGAGTTAGAATGAAAAAACAATTTGAAATTGCCTTTGTAGTCGTAATTAGCGCGATTTTATGTATTTGGCTTATCATTAGCTTTTATAAAGCATACGCGCCCAAACCTCATCAGATTCAAGGACAGATTGCTACACGCGAATACAAAGTGAGCTCTAAAGTCGCTGGGCGCATTGGCTCAGTGCTGGTAAAAAGAGGTGATAATGTCAAAAAGGGGGATTTGATTTTTACCATAGAATCCCCCGAGTTAGAAGCTAAACTCACCCAAGCAAAAGCTGGCTACGAAGCTGCCAAAGCCCTTTCAGAGGAAACGCACAAGGGTGCGAGGCTAGAGACTATTATTTCAGCTAGAGATATTTATCAAAGTGCCAAAGCAATGCGCGAGCTCACAGAAAACACCTATAAACGCATTGAAAGCTTATACAAAAACGGCGTGGCAAGTTTGCAACGAAGAGACGAGGCCTATGCGGCATTTCAAAATGCCAAATATAACGAAAATGCCGCACTCCAACAATACAAAATAGCAATGGACGGCGCGACACAAGAAACAAAAGAAGCAGCCAAACAAAAAGAAATTGCTGCCGCTGGACAACTTAGCGAAGTAGAGGCTTATATTAAAGACATTCAAGCCTACGCACCAAGTGATGGCGAAGTGGCAAATATTTTACTCAGTGAAGGCGAGCTAAGCCCCACAGGATTCCCTGTGGTAATGCTCGCTGATACCAACGATGTATGGTTGCGTTTGGCAATTAGTGAAGAATATTTGCAAGACTTTAAGCTCGATTCTACTTTTAGTGCTTTTTTACCAGCATTACAAAAAGAAATGCAATTTAAAGTAACTTATGTTTCGGTGATGAGCGATTTTGCCACTTGGCGCGCAACCTCTAATTCCAAAGGATATGATTTGCGAAGTTTTGAAATCCAAGCAAAACCGCTAGAAAATAGCGGGGAATTTCGTGCGGGAATGAGTGCAATCATAACGCTTATGAAGTGATATTAAGGATATAAATGCGTCTAAATATCCCAAATTATGAGCAATGCAAAAGTGCGTTGTATCACTTAGCAAATCTACAAGCCACGCGTAAGGTTATCCAGCTTTGGAAATTTCTCACGCGCAGAAAAGTGCTGTTTTTACTCTATTTTGTGTTACCACTTTTAATTGGGTGGTTTATTTATGCGATTTTTGTCTCTTCTTTGCCACGCGATTTGCCCATTGGTTTGGTGGATTTAGACAGAAGTAATGCAAGTGCTGAAGTAATCTTTAAAATTAACGCCTCACCGAGTATGAAAATCGCCAAACAATACCACTCCATTTTAGAAGCAAAGCAGGATTTAGCAAGGGCAAAAATTTATGCGCTCGCTGTGATTCCACAAGATTATGAACGCGATGTGAATCTCGGCGTGGGCGCAAAACTTGCTTTGTATTACAATGCACAATTTGTGCTTATCGGCAAGTCGCTTAATTCTGCATTTGCTCAAATAGTAGGCACACTTGATGTAACGCAACACACCGCTAAGAATCTCGTGAAAGACACTGATATGAAGCTCGCTCTAAGCAAGGCTATGCCGATTTTTTCGCAGATTATCCCGCTGTATAATTCAAATAGCAACTATGCGCAGTTTTTGCTTACATTGCTTTTGCCCTGTATGCTCCAAATCTTAAGCGCGCTTGGGTGCGTGCAGATTCTAAGAAATCCTCCAAGCTCGATTAAAAGCCTACTTATTCGTTATGCGTTTAACTCGCTTGTATTTATATTTTGGGG
>CAKVEH010000089.1 GCA_934728205.1 uncultured Helicobacteraceae bacterium | reverse complement strand
CATCGCCCTCAACCCAGCCTTTGACATAGTTTGTCCCCATCTTGCCAAGTATCATTTCTCTCGGCAAGACACGAATAGTAGGTAGCTCCGTTACACAAGCCTTCTCGCATTTTCCACAACCTGTGCAAAATTCGTTTGCCACCATTGGTAGCATTAAGGCGTGCTTACCTGTGCGCTCATTAGACTTATACTCTAGGTAAATCGCCCTATCAAGTATAGGACAAGCGCGATAGCACGCATCACACTGAATCCCAGCATACGCAATGCAATTAAGCGTATCAATGACTGCCACACCCATTTTTGCCTTCCCAATGTCAAGTTTGTCATCGGTTTTGAGCAGATTCACATCAAGCGCGTCTGTAGGACAAGCTACCGCGCAAGGAATGTCCTCACACATAAAGCACGGCACATCGCGCGGAGTGAATACAGGCAAGCCTTTGTTTCCACTCGTAGCAAGCCTTAGTGTGTAGTAAGGGCAAGCCTCCACACAAAGCCCACACTTTATACAAGTAGCCTCAAAGTTCTCTCTCGCACCGGGCGGATAGAGCCATAATGGATTAGCTTTGGCTTCCTTGAGATAAGCACTCCATACCAATCCACCAACAGCCACCAAACCCATTGTTTGAAAGATTGAGCCTATTGCCTTTCTGCGCGCTTCGTTCATTTTAGATTCTCCACTCTTATGCTTTATACACTTTCACCGCACACTTTTTAAAGTCAGATTCTTTAGAAAGCGGACAAGTCGCATCTAAGCATACTTTGTTAATAAAGACATTTTCATCAAACCAAGGCACATACACAAGCCCTCTTGGAGGACGATTACGTCCATCAATATCTACACGCATTTTTACTCTACCGCGTCTAGATTCCACATAGACTTGGTCGCCTTTTTTGATACGCATTTCTTCTGCATCTTTTTTGTGCATATAGCATAATGCCTCAGGCACAGCGCGGAATAACTCAGGCACACGCATAGTCATCGTGCCACTATGCCAATGCTCTAACACACGCCCTGTGCTCAACCAGAATGGATATTCCTTATCAGGCACTTCTGCGGGCTCCATATATGGACGGAAAAAGATTTTTGCGCGATTGGCGATAGATTTTTTCTCTCCACCACCTTTTGCAAGCGTGCCTGTTGGCAAGGCAGCCTCTTTATTACCATAAAAAGCAAATGGTTTGCCGTTACCATATTGACGCGCATAAGGGTCATACTTAGCATTAAATCGCCAAAGTGTTTCTCTACCGCCAACCACAGGCCATCTTAAGCCACGCACTTTGTGATAAGTATCAAAGTCGGCAAGGTCGTGCCCGTGCCCGTTACCAAATTGGCGATACTCTTCCCAAAGGTATTTTTGGATAAAGAACTTATATCCGCTAAATTCTTTATCATCGCTCCCTTTGACTTTTCGCTCATCTCCAAAAACTTCGCTATTAAGCTGTCCTTTTACTGCGCTAAATTGCTTTGCCGTTTTATTAGCAAAAAGCACATCAAAGAGTGTATCATCTTCTTTGTAGCCCATTTTCTTTGCAGCATCTAGCACAGGCTTCATATCTAGCTTTTCATACGCCTTACCCCATACTTCTTTGAGTTTAAATCGCTTAGAAAACTCAAGCATTTGCCAAGTATCGCTCATTGCGCTCCCTTGCGGGACAACTTGTTGTTTCCAATGTTGTGTGCGTCTCTCAGCATTTCCATACGCGCCCCATTTTTCATAAATCATCGCCACAGGCAAAATCAAATCCGCCACCTTAGCACTGATGCCCGGATAACAATCGCTCACAACGATAAAGTTATCAAGCTCTCTTGCAGCCTTAATCCAGTGATTTGCATTTGGGCTGTTATGCCAAGGATTATTGACATGCACCCACGCCCACTTAACCGTGCCATCTTCTATGGCGCGTAAAAGCCCCATATATGGTAAGCCGGGCTTAGGGTTAATTGTGCCAGCTGGCACTTTCCAAATTTTTTCACTAATGGCGCGATGCTTTGGATTTGCTACGACCATATCTGCTGGCAAGCGGTGTGAGAATGTCCCCACTTCACGCGCTGTCCCACACGCACTTGGTTGCCCTGTGAGAGAGAATGCACCATCGCCGGGCTTGCTTTGCTTGCCTAAAAGCAAATGCACCATATAAGCCTGCTCATTTACCCAAGTCCCTCTTTGGTGTTGATTAAAGCCCATTGTCCAAAAGCTCACAACTTTGCGGTTTTTCTCAATGTAGTAATTAGCAAGTTGTTGAAGTTTTTTCTTAAAAGAATCTAAGCTCTCATCTTTATCGCCTTTTGCGAGATTAGCAACAAAATCAAGTGTATAAGGAGCAAGAGCCTTTTTAAACTCTTCAAAAGTAATAAGCCAATGTGCATCAGGTTTGCCATTATTTTTATTTTCTAGCACATCACCAGCTTTATATCCAAGATAGCCTAGCGTTACGCCTTCTTCCGCACTTAGTGTCTTGCTGAGTTCTTTTGCCACCGTTGGCTTTTCTTTGCCCGAGAAGCTCTTGTGGTTTGGATTAGGGCGCATTCCATAGCCTATATCCACAGGACCTGTGGCATACGCGCAATAGTTATTGACAAACTCTTTATCAATCGCTTGAGGCTTGTTATACACAATTTCTCTTGCGATGTAATTCCAAATTGCCAAATCTGTTTGCGGCTTAAAGATAATCTCAATATCCGCAATATCACTTGTCCTGTTTGTAAAAGTTGAAAGATTGATAAGCTTCACTCTCTTTGGGTTTGAAAATTTCCTATCTGTTACACGAGACCATAGCACAGGGTGCATCTCTGCCATATTTGCACCCCAAGTTACAATCGTATCGGTAAGCTCAATGTCATCATAACACCCTGCTGGCTCATCGATTCCAAATGTTTGCATAAATGCCACCACCGCGCTTGCCATACAATGCCTTGCGTTTGGGTCAATATTATTTGTCCTAAAGCCCGCTTTCATTAGCTTAGCCGCGACATATCCCTCTTGAATGGTATATTGCCCGCTACCAAAGACTGCGATTCCCGTTGGACCTAGTGTGTTATACACAGCTTTAAA
This sequence comes from uncultured Helicobacteraceae bacterium, assembly GCA_934728205.1. Taxonomy (GTDB): domain Bacteria; phylum Campylobacterota; class Campylobacteria; order Campylobacterales; family Helicobacteraceae; genus Helicobacter_F. Next base: position 2,812 of record CAKVEH010000089.1, on the reverse strand, counting down.
TTGTTTTTCCATTTCATCAAAGGCTCTTTTCCAGCTTACAGGAGCAAATTTACCTTTTTTATCAAACTCACCTTTACTATTCACGCGCAAAAGTGGCTGAGTAAGTCTATCCTCACCATACATAATCTTGGCACAAAAATACCCCTTAATGCAGTTAATACCACGATTTACAGGAGCTTCTGGGTCGCCTTTAACCGCGACTATTTTTCCATCTTTTGTCGCTACCATAATCCCGCAGCCTGTCCCGCAGAATCTACAAGCACTTTTATCCCATTTCCAAGACTTTTGGGCACTATTTGCCTGCGCTGCAAGCGCACTTGGCACGCTCATACCAACAGCTGAAGCCGCTGAAACCACTGCCGCGCTTTTGATAAACTCACGGCGTTTTAAGTTTGCTGACATTGCGTCCTCCTCAAAAATATTTTTGCTTAATGTAGTCATTTTGGGCTATGCTCATTTTACTATGATAAATGATACATCTCTACCAAAGAATCTACACGCAGTTTGAATTATATATAATATGCTCTATAAAGGCAATATATACTAAATTTTATACATTTTTGCAGTGAAGTTAAATGCTTAAAAATATCGTTATATATGGACTTATGATACATTTGTTATTTTTGTAAAAAAAACCCTATTTTTCTTGTTTGTTTCATTATTATACATTTTTTGATAATTTTAAGGAAATTTTCAGCAAACTCTAATTTATAACTTTACGCTACTGACAAATATACACATATTTTATAGAATCTATACTTCACACATATATTCTCATTTTATTTAGTAGAATAAGTTCTGCTGATTTTAACTCATATTATAGATTCCAATGGCTTGAATGGCTCAATGCTTGGGGTGGCACGAAGCCTTTTAGTTATTATGAGCCCAAAAACAGCACACATATTCTTAGTTTGCAATATTTTTGGAGCTTTTAAGAGAATGCAAATTGCTTAAGACTTTTTAAGTTAAAGTCTTAAGGGGATAACAATGCCAACACACATACGCAAATGTTGTATGATTTTATGCCTAATTTGTGCTTATGGAACAACAATCCTCCAAGCCCAAACTAGCCAAATTGATGATAAGATTGAGTTAAAAAGTGATTTAGAGCAAGCACTTGAGTTTGCTCTAAATTGTGAAGAAGACTATAAAGACCAAGCACTGGGATTCTTAAATGCCCATTATAATATCTTACTTGAGAATCAAGGGGGTATTTGCGCCCCGTGCAATGCACGCGAACCAAAGTATTGTGAGCTTATTGAGCGTGTGTGCTATGTCTCACTTGATGCCCCACTCGCGACAAACTCCAATAAAATTGGCAATGGCACATTTTTGATGAATAAAAAAGAAAAACAAATCTATAATACACTCGGTAAAAAACTTGCCGAACAAGGCGAAGAAAATCCCCTTAAATTTATCGCTAATCGTGGTGAATTCTTAGTATTAGGATTCCCAAAAACTTCCACACAAAAGGGCTTAGACTTTGAACGCGATGTGCGCGTGGGATATGAATTTTTACGCAAGAATTTGCAATATTTAGATAGCGAACACAAAAATGTGCTTGATAAAGATATGATGAAAACGCTCTTTTGGGGAGCGTGGATAGATGAGCACACAACCTGCATAGCTCAAAGACTACCAAGCTTTGATATGCTTCTAAGCAATGGCGTTACAAAAGATTCTATCCTTGATATGCCACAATTTGGCGAAAAATGCAGTGGCGGAAGCATAATGGGCTATGTCAATGCAGACACCTTTGTCATCGCACAAATTTATAGCCAGCAGTATTATTACGGCGGGGATTATTATCTCAACTCAATCGTATTTGTAAATGACGGCGATACGATGTATGTATTTTTGCGCTCAAACCCACCACCCGCATAAATCAAACAACCTAGATTCTCTAAAATTTCATAAATTAGGGGGTAATATGACAGCATTTATCACAGGAGCAAGTTCTGGATTTGGCAAAGAGTGTGCTAGAGAGCTTGCTAAACTTGGCTATAAAGTTGTCGCGCTTGCACGCAGAGAATCTCGCCTCCAAGAACTCCAAAGCGAATTTAACGGGCAAATCCACACTATTTGCGCTGATGTGCGTGATAAAAAATCCGTGTTTGAAGCGATTGAAGCAATCCCACAAAACTTCAGCGATATTTCCGTGCTGATTAACAATGCTGGACTTGCCCTAGAAACACTAGAATTTGATGAACTAAGTATCGAAGATATAGACACAATGGTTGATACTAATGTTAAGGGGTTTTTGTATGTCGCACGCGCCGTGATTCCACTTTTACGCAAGCAAAAAAGTGCGCATATCTTTAATCTAGGCTCGGTAGCTGGGCGCACGCCATATTTTGGTGGAAATGTGTATTGTGGCACAAAGGCTTTTGTCGGGCAGTTTTCTCTTGCATTGCGTAATGACTTGCGTGGGAGTAACATTAAAGTAACCAATATCGCGCCCGGACTTTGCAAGACAGAGTTTAGCGAAGTGCGATTCAAAGGCGATAAGAAAAAAGCAAACGCGGTATATGAGGGCACAAAATACCTAAGCGCAAAGGATATAGCACAAGTAATATGTGTGATTCTCTCCTTGCCAGAGCATATCAACATTAACGAAATTGAGCTAATGCCCGTTACGCAAAGCTGGGCTGGATTTCACTTAGAAAAATAACCACTTTGAGATATTTTTTGATTTCTGTAAATTTTTACTTGTATTTGTGTTTGAGCACATTGCCATTTGGATTATCAGGGTCATAGATTTTATTGCTCTTGCTTGGACGGATTTCATTGTTTAATTCGCGCATATCAAAGG
>CAKVEH010000088.1 GCA_934728205.1 uncultured Helicobacteraceae bacterium | reverse complement strand
AGTGGAGAGTGTGTATGGTTTTGGTGCGTTTCAATATAATGTCTTGGTGTTTAATGTTATGGCGAGGCACTCAAAAGGCAGGCAAGAGCGTGAAATTGGTGGCGAGCAACTTCAAATTAGTGTCGGTTTGGGTCTTAATATGCTTAAATGGAGTAGGCAAAATATGGGAATTGTAGCGGTGTATATGGAGCAAAAAATGCGCGAGAGCTTTGAAGCGATAAATCCAAGCAAATATGTCCGCGATACAAGCTACATTAAAATGTTTTATGAAGTAAGATTCTAAGAATCTAAAGCGCAACGCTGCGCCACCACAAATAACACGCTATTGTCAAATTACATCGTAAAATTTACAACACACAAATCTTGCGCGCTTTGTATCACAATTTATATTTTCATAAAATTCATTCTACAAGCACATTACGATGTAATTTATTTTATTATGAGAATTTTTATATTTAAGTAAAGTTTAAGCTTATCCCCCCCCCCAAATATGATATAGTTTTAAACTATTTTTAGCATTTATTATCATTTTAATAAAATAATGATAATGTTAAGGTAGAATTTCACTATCAAAGGATTTTTTATGGATAAGTTATATGCGGTTTTGTTGGTTATCGTGTTAAGTGCGAATTTGATTGCAGATGATGCTTTTAACTCTCAAAATATATATGAAGTTGAGAAACAAGAAGAATCTGAATCTCCTATAATGCTTTATGGACATATTGGCATTTTTGGCAAGTCTAGTGTGTTTGGTAAAGTAAAAGATTCTTATATGACGGCGCATTTTTCGGCAAATTTGGCGTATAATTTTCTTAACAAAGGCGAGCATAAGGCTACTGCTGTGCTTGGGATTTGGGGAGCAAGTTCGTTGCTTGGCGGAGCACTGCGACATAACGCACACGAATACATTGGTAACCGCTTAGGTGATGAAGTGGGGAATGATTGGAATAGCAACAACAGCTACCTGCAATATCAATATAAGGGGTTAAACATAATAGCTGGGCGATTTGATGCAGAGGTTGATTGGGTGGGTGAGCATATGCAGGGCGTGCATATCGACTATGACTATGGCTATGGAGAGCTCTATGGCGCGTGGATAAACGAATACGCTCACTCAAGCCGCGAGGAGACAAGCAATTTTGTGGAGTTTAAGGAGCTGTATTATGGGGCAAATGAGTTTGTGCTAGGGCATAGATTTGGCACGAAGGAGAATCAATTCGGGGATATTTATGCCTACCACTTGACAAACTTTTTTACCGTTGGTGGAGTGAAGCTTGATGCAAATATTCCTTTGGGGGAATTTTATTCATTGCGCTTGCTCGCACACGGGAACTACTTACATTCGCAACGACAGGGCTGGGCGAAGGGCTCTGTGAATGAGAATCGCAAGCTCGGGCACACATACCTCGCCACCGCACAACCAAGTATAAGTTATAAAGGCTTTAATTTGGGCTGGGTGCTTGGCGTAGGCTACGCACGCACGGGGAATAATGACTACTTGCAGGCACATATGGGTGGAAATATGTATGTCTTTGAATCTGAAGATGAAACACCCTTTATGTTTAATGTAATCGCGCCGGGTGGCTGGCATAATGGCACGCATCAAACAAGTATGTTTCAAGCAAAGACAGATTCTTATTATGGATTTTGGGCGTTGCGTTATAAGCGTGTGGCGTTTAATCTCACGGCGCGTCATTCGCTGGGTAAAGATGAGCGTGAGCTAGGAGGCGAACAGTTGCAAGTGGCACTTGGATTTGGGTGGAATATCGCTGGCGGGCTTAGTCTAGGCGCAGTGGGCGTATATATGGAGCAAAAGCGGCGCACCAATACGCTAGAATCTCAAGCAAGTATTTCTGGAGCTGGTGGTGCAAAACCAACCAATACAAGCTATGCTAAGGCATTTTTGGAGTATAGATTCTAAGAATTTGTGTTAAATTTATGTTCTAAGTTATTTTTGTAAAAAAAATTTAGTTATTATTTTGGATTTGAAGTATTTTGATAATCTTTATAAATTTTTAAATACAATTAGGAGAGGCAATGCAAACTATCACAATCGCCCTTGTCGGTCAGCCAAATGTAGGAAAAAGCTCGCTTATAAATGCTATTTCTGGGGCGAATTTAAAAGTGGGGAACTTCAGCGGAGTAACGGTGGAAAAAGCCCAAACAAGCGTAGAATACAATGGATATTTACTTGAATTTATCGATTTACCGGGCTTGTATGCGTTTAATGAATATTCACTCGAAGAGCGCGTAAGCACGGAATTTTTACATAATGAAAAGTATGATGTCATCGTCAATGTGCTAGATTCTACCAATCTTGCGCGCAATCTTTGTTTGAGTTTGCAACTGCTTGATATGGCAAGTCAAAAGGATAGAAAAATGGTGCTTGCTCTCAATATGATAGATGAGGCACAAAAAGAGAATCTTATCATTGATGAGGATAAGCTTTCAAGCGAGATTGGCTGTGCGTGTGTGAGTGTGAGTGCGAAAAACTCACAAGGCACGGCAAAACTGCTCGATAGCATTATAGAGGCGTATCATTCCTCCGCGCCTAATGGCATTAAGTATGATGGCACGCAAGTGCCCTGCGAGAGCAAGAGCAAAGAGCGAGATTTGAGCTGTGATGTGGATTTTCAAGTGCGCATTGCTAAGGCGCACGAACTTGCTAGGGATTGTAGCACGCGCACAGGGATTGCAAAAAGCTCAAACATTGATGCAATTTTAATACACCAAGTTTGGGGATTGCCTATATTTTTGTTTTTTATGTGGATTATCTTTCAAATCACCTTTACATTTGGTGAGTATCCAAAAGTGTGGATAGAAGATTCTATGGATTCACTTGCTAATATGGCAAAAGAGCATATCACAAGTGTGGAGCTAGGCTCGCTTGTAGCTGATGGAATCATCGCTGGTGTGGGCGCGGTGCTCAGTTTTTTGCCCCATATTTTAATCTTATTTTTTGGAATCACAATGCTAGAATCTACAGGATATATGACGCGTGTGGCATATTTGCTTGATGGATTTTTGAAAAAGTTTGGCTTGCACGGGAAGAGCTTTATCCCGCTGGTGAGTGGGTTTGGTTGCTCCGCGCCTGCATTTATGGCAGCCCGCACGCTTAAAAGCCCCACTGATAAACTTCTTACGCTTTTTATCATTAACTTTATGAGTTGTTCGGCGCGTTTGCCAATTTATACACTTTTTGTGGGAATCTTATTTGAGGCGCAATATGCAGGAAGCGCACTTTTTGGAATCTATGTGTTTGGTGCGCTTGTCGGACTCATAATGGCAAAGCTGTTAAAGCTTAGTTTTTTTCGCGGGCAAGATGAACCCTTTGTAATGGAAATGCCAAAATATCGATTCCCAAGTATAAAGTTTGTCGCGCTAAGCCTCTATCAAAAGGCGTATTATTTCATTAAAAAGGCGGGGACATTTATCTTGCTTGCTTCGATGCTTATTTGGTTTGGGACGAGTTATCCCAAAAGTGAAGCCTTAGAGAATGAATACGAAGCAAAAATAAAGAATCTTAAACAAGAAGCGCGAGAAAAAGGATTAGAGATTACACAGCCATTAAGTGCTTTAGATAGGGTAGATTCTCAAGCTATGCCTGATGAAGCAAATAACACACAAGAAAGTGAGATAGCGGAGTATGAGGGCTGTGGATTCACAGATGAGGTGTGCGAGCAGCTTGATGAGTTGGAAAATGAATTAGAATCTAAGCTCCTTACGCAGAGTTTCTTAGGATATATTGGTAATTTTATCGCTCCAGCATTTGCTCCTATGGATTTTGATTGGCGGTTGTGTGTGAGTATTTTAAACGGACTTGTGGCAAAAGAAGTGGTGATTTCCTCAATGGGCGTGCTTTATGCGTTAGGCGATGAGCAAGATGAGGAGAGTGAGAGTTTGCAAGAGATTATCCGCAGTAGCATTTCTGTGCCAAGTGCAGTAGCGTTTGTGCTTTTTGTGATGTTTTATAATCCCTGCCTTGCTGCCACTGTGGTCTTTAATAAAGAATCTGGCAAAGTGCGCTATACCATTTTGCTCTTTATCTTTACTACTATTGTGGCGTATCTTTTTGCATTATGCGGGTATCATATCACAAAGTTACTCGTGTAATGTGCGCGTAATCACAACGCGTGTATAATGCGATAGTGTGGAGAATCTAAGCAAATCCCCCCCCCCCTTAAATGATAAATATTTTTAAAAATATAGTTGCTTTTTTTGCTTTTTTTTTTTACAATGGTGCGTTCAAAATCTACATAAAAGGAGTTAAACAATGAGAAAAATAGGTTTAGTCGCGCTTTTGGCGTTAAGTGGAGTTTTTGGCTTTGAGCACAAAATTCACGGGCAGTTTGGGAGTTTTACAAAATGGGGTTTTAATGACCAAAAGTTAAATAAAAATGCTGGTATCGCTCCAACAGATAGCTTTTCAAGTGTGATGGGTTCGCTCAACTACACAGCGAAGTTCGCTGATTTGATAAGCATTACTGCTGGTGGTGCGCTTGGTGGTTTGGCGTATGATTCTACCGATAATGGTGCTAGTGGTCCAACTCAAGTGCAATATACATATTTCAATGCAAACTATGAAAAAGGCAGAGCGCAGGGCTATATGATACAAAATGTGAATATTGGCATTGACCATAAAAATGTCTATTTGCGTCTAGGTCGCTATGAGGCTGGTAAAGTGGGCGAGTGGTTTAGCGGGTTTAATGAAGGAGCAGAAGGCTATGTGGCGTTTTCAGATTTTAAAATTTGGGCGTTTGCCTCTGGTAAAAGAGGCTTTGCCTACAATCAATGGTTTTATGAGTTCTATCGTGTTTTTGGCTATGGAGACACTCAGCCAAAAAGGGAAATTTATGGAGCTGGATTTGATTATAACACAGATAAAATTAAGGCTTCGTTGTTTGCGTATGGAGCAGATAGTATATTTTTCGCTCCCGGTGTGTCTTTAGACTTCGATACAGCTGGTGGTGAGGAAAACTCTGTATCCTCTGTAACCAAAGTGCGCGTGCTTGTGCCAATCGCACTAGGAAGCAACATTTCTGGAACTGATTGGGGAAATGGGCCTAATTGGGGTATCATTGGGAAAAATACAACAACTTTATGGATAGATGAAAAAGTGCGCTTAGGCAAATACTTCGTAGGAGCTGGTGTGTATAAAAACTTCGGCAATGCGAATGAGCTTATCGGTCGATATGGCAATCCTCTTGGTAGTGTCGTAGATGTATGGACAGCGAGTGCGTATGACATTGGTTTTGCACTTTCTGATATGCTTGGACGCAATGCACTTACAGGATATTTGCGAGCTGGCGCAAGCTATGGAGACTTTAGCTGGAGCATTTTAGGACGCCTTACAGACTCTCCAAGAAGTGCGGAGCAAAGTTTGGCATTGCTAGTGAATTACAAAGTGCGTGATGATATCAGCGTGGGTGGCAAGCTAGAGGGGCTTATGGATACGACAAAAGCTGGATATAGCTTAAATGGACATAGCTTGACAGCTAACCGCACTGATGATAGAAGCCACTTGTTCTTTTACATTTCACACACATTTTAATGTCGTTGTGTGATAGGCTAAATTTAGCGTAATTTTAAGGAGTGTTGGGAATCTCAATGCTCCTTAAAAGACTTTGATAAAGATTCTACACTACATAATCCTTGCTTAAAATTACAATATGGTTTTTATGGTGTTGGTGAAGTGAGTTGAAAAAACTAATTTTAGAAAAATCTTACGCATAAAATCATAAATTTTATTGACAAAAGGTATGGATTGTTTATATAATACGGACTTTTTAAAATTTGCTGGCTTAGCTCAGTTGGTAGAGCATCTGCCTTGTAAGCAGAGGGTCGGGGGTTCAAGTCCCTTAGCCAGCT
>CAKVEH010000087.1 GCA_934728205.1 uncultured Helicobacteraceae bacterium | reverse complement strand
ATTGTAACCCCTCCTTAAATATGTAAAATTTGTGCTTGTTGCAATAATTTACTAAGAAATTGCGTAGGTTTGCTTTGCCAAAAGCTCCTATCACACACGATAAAAAGCTGTTTTTTAATCCTGCTAATCGCCACATTAAGCCCAAAAAGGGCGTTTATCTGCGTGGAATCTGTCAAATGATAATGCAATCCCACAGGTGAAAAAATCACACTATCCCACTCACGCCCCTGCGAGCCGTGAATTGTAGAGACTTCAGCACTTGGCAACGCCCGTGCAATCTCCTTTTTTTGACGCACAAATGGCGTGATGATTCCCACAGAGAAGTTTGCTTTATCCTTGCTTTGACGCATTAGATGTGTGTAGAGATTTGCCACAGCGCGCACTTCATTGATGCTTATCATAGAATCTACCTCACCCTTTTGCCCGCAATCTAAGCAAAAAATCTCAATCTGCCTATCTTGCCCTTGCAAGCCAATATGATAAATGTGAGAATCAAGGAGTTTTGCGAGATTATCCCCATAGCGATGTGTGTAGCGAAGTGTAGAGATAGAGCTTATATTTGGTGTGTGAGTGGGAGTTTTATCAAGCAGGGCAATAGGATTATCGCTTAAAAATTCCTCGATAAAAAGCGCGGAGAGATTCCATAGATTGACTTCTTTTTGCTTGGTAATGTCTTTTGGTGGCATTTCACAAATTGGCATTAGTTGCTTATGGTCGCCAAAAAAGCTAATGGGCACATTTTGCGTGCATAAAGCACAAGCCTTAGATAGCGGGGCGAACGCACATTCATCAAGGAAAAAATGCTCAAATTCTACACCTAAGCTATCAAATCGCTTAATAAAGCCATCAAGCGTAAGCCCTATAATAAGAGATTCTTTAAGACGAGTTTTAAGCGAGATTCCTTGTGTGAAAAGCGAGGAGGCATTTTTTTTGTTTAATAAATTTGGGTCGCAACATTCAGGGTAAAGACGCATAAATTTTTGCGTAGGCATCCCTAAGCGAAGCAAGTTATTTAACTCAAAATTATGTTTTTTAAAATTTTCAATAAGTGTGCTAAAAATTTGCTCTAATGCAGAATTCGTGGGTGCTAACACGCAAGTTCTTAAGCCATTTTTGGCATACCATAGTAACGATTCAAAAAGCACTACTTGAGTTTTCCCACTGCCCGGTGGTCCCCACACATAACTAATGGGTTTTTCAAAAACCATTTGTAATGCTTGCTTTTGGTATTGATTAAGATAGCTAGGAATCTCTTTTAGCTCCAAAGGTTTCCTGCTTGGTAAGCAAAGAGAATCTCCGTGTTTGGCGATAAATTCCGCGACATTTTTTACCAAGAATTTTAAATCACTAAAAAGTTTGAGTGAGGGTTGTTCTATTGCACTTTGTGAGGTTTTTTTGTGAGGTTTTTTTGTGAGGTTTAAAAAAAGATGTTGCAAAGCACTTAGGAGCGTGAAGTTTGGGAAAATCTCTAAAACAAGCCTATCTTGGTCAAAGTTCATATCACAATGGCTAGCAAGCTCAAAACTTTGCTCCCCAAACTCTAAAATAAGTCCTTCTTGAGAGAAAAGTTTGCGTGAGAGTTGCAAGAGTAAAATATCATTTTCAAAAATTACGCGCACTATGCGAATTTCATCTAAGCCTAAATTATGAGAATCTAAGTAGTCATAATAGCTTTTTGCTGAGTGTAAAAGTAGGCTAACTTGGCTTTTATGTGGGCTTAAGGTTTCATTATCTTGCAGAGCCAATGACATACACACTCCAAATGTTATGATTTATGCGAACTCGCCATATTTATAATACGCCGCACACGCTCCCTCTGAGCTCACCATACAGCTCCCAATAGGCGAAGTAGGCGTGCAAGATTTACCAAAAACTTTGCAATTATATGGCTTAGCATTGCCTTTTAAAATCTCGCCACAAATGCACGCTTTGCTATCATTCACGCGCACTTTTGGCAAAATGTCATCAAACTTTTTGCGTGCATCAAGGTAGGCAAACTCCTCTTTAAGTGCCAACCCAGAATCTTCAATCTCACCCAAGCCACGCCACTCAAACGCACAAGGCGTGAAATATTTGCTAATGAGATTTTGCGCTTTCGTGTTGCCTTCAAAGCTCACTATGCGCGAATATTGAATCTCAACCTTAGGCTTTTTATCAATAACTTGTTTGCAGAGTGAAAGCACGCTTTGCATCATATCAAGCGGTTCAAACCCACTCACCACGATTGGGATTTGAAATTTTTGCAAAATGGGCTCATAAATTTTACTCCCACTTATAGCACTTGCGTGAGATGGTGCTATGAGGGCATTTATACTACAATCTTTAGAATCTAAAATTGCATTAAGCGGTGGCGGGACAAGGATATGGTTGCTATGGAAAGAGACATTGTTAAGGTTTTGAGCGATGATAGATTCTATGAGAGCAGCAGTCATTGGCGTGGTGGTCTCAAAGCCAATGGCAAAATACACAATGTGTTTTTGCGGATTGTCTTTGGCGATTTGGATAAGCTCAAATGGCGAGTATAAAAAGCGCACATCTGCGCCTTGCGCGCGCGTTTTTTGTAAGCTCCCTTGACTTCCGGGCACTTTAATCATATCACCTAAGGTAAGCAAAATCACATTTTCTTGCTTAGCGATAGAGTGCGCCTCATCGATTCTGCCCTTTGGCATTACGCACACAGGACAGCCCGGTCCGTGTATAAACTCAATATTTGGTGGCAAAAGTTTTGTAAGCCCGTATTTCATCAGCGTGTGTGTATGTCCGCCACACACTTCCATAATTTTAAGTTTGTGTGGGAGCTTTTGGCTTAAAGATTGTAGGGCTTTAGCACACGAGAGGATAGAATCTTTGTCGCGGTAGGTGTGAATGTAATCCATCAAGATTCCCTATTTTTGCTGACTTTGTGCCAAGTCCTCTTGCTCGATGTCGCGCACGATTTGCTCATAGATCTCTAGGCTTGCTTGTGCCGCGCTCTCATCAATCTTGCTTACGATAAAGCCAATGTGTAAAAGCACCCAATCGCCCACATTTATTTCTTCATTACATAGCTCTAATCGCGCTTCGCGTTGCACGCCCATTGTATCGACTATGGCGGTGCTTTGTTCGGTGTTTATTGAGATGATTTTTGATGGGATTGCTAGGCACATACGCCCTCCTTGTCGTTGTGTTAAAAAATATGCTTACTTATATATCGTGTTTCACGCATTTTTTGAATGTGATTTTTGAGATTTTCTACGCTTTTATTATCTTTGGTGCTAAGGCAAAAAATAGGGATATGCTTATTAAGATTTGCCAAATCACTTTTGACTTGCTCTAAATTAAAGTCAAAAACGCTAGCCAAATCCCATTTTGAGACTACTACCAAGTCCGCACACAAAAACATACTTGGATATTTGAGAATCTTATCATCACCCTCTGGTGTGGAGAGAAAGACGACATTAAGCGCAGCGCCCAAGTCATAGCTCGCGGGGCACACCAAATTGCCTACATTTTCGATACACAGATACTCGCATTCATTGAAATCACATATTTGCTTTAACGCGCCAAAGCCAGATTCTATCATTTTAGCATCTAAGTGGCAGGCTTCTCCTGTGGTGATTTGATGAGCTTTTACACCTCTATCTTGCAATCGCTGTGCGTCTCTATTGGTTTGCAAATCTCCCTCCAGCACACAGAATCGGAAGTCTTTAAACGCGCTTAAGCATTCTAAAAAGCTTGTTTTTCCACTTCCCGGTGAGCTCATCAAGTTTATGACATAGAGATTATTTTGCTGATAGAGTTCGCGGAGTTCGTTTGCTTTTTTGTCATTTTGGCTTAGGATTCGCGCTCCAACGCTTATCATTTTAGAATCGAAGTTGGCATTATTTTGTAGCCGTTGTGCGTGCGATTCCCCCATCAATTAAAAACTCCACTGCGCTCCGATTCTAAGGGCGAGGTAGTTTGAGAGTGTGTAGCCATAGATTGTAGGATTTTGCCCTAGTCCATATTGCGCACTTACATCGATACCTAGCGCATTGATACCGCCTGTGAGGATTACACCCTCGCCATATTGAGAGCGCAAGTCTTTCATCGCGCCAAATTTGAAATCGATATATTTAAAATCTGCCAAAATCCCCCCCCCCCCTATGGTTTGAGAATATGGGCTTGTGAGCGAGAGTGTATTGTTTGGGAGTAAGTCCATATCAAACGCAAAGGTTAAAAATCTTGAGAGTTCATAGCTCACACCAAAGCGCACTTGTCGGTTTAGAATAAAGTCGCGTGTCGTAAATACAATTTTTGGGGTGTTGATATTTTTTACCACAAGCCCAAGATTGAGCTTTTTAGCAAAGCTAGGAGTGTAAAGCACACCCAAATCCGCGCCAAAAGTGTGGGCTTCTTGCTGGATTAAGTCCTTTCCTTTTGGCGCGACCAAACTCCCCGTTAAGTCATTGATTTTAAGTGGAGAATCATAAGAATACCCAAAGGCTTTGATAAATTTGCCAGTCAATCCAATATTGATATTGCCAATGTTGGTATAAATCGTATGCCCATAGCCCACAGGAATCTCTATGATAGAGAGCATTGTGCCACTTATTCTATGCTTTGCTTGTGAGCTAAGGATTGAGTTGCTATTAAAGGCGTTATCGTCTTTTTTCTCAAAGCTCACGCCACCCCCACTCACACTAAGCCCAAAGTAATCACAATTATCCTTAGTAGGATTAAGGGAATCACAATTTTTGCCATCTTTCCCCACACCTATGATAAGTTGATTATGTGTCTTATCGATAATGGCTGAAGCACTCACAAAAGATTGAGGCAAAATCGCTATGGCAATAGCCCCGCGCCCTCCTTGCTCCTCGCTTACCCCTACTTTGCCTATGTTCTCGATATTGACATATTTTTTAGGTTTCGCTCCACCCATTTGAAACACAAGTCCATTTTGTGTAGAGATATTGATATTATTGGTTTGCAAAGTCTTATCAATCATTACAAACGCATCTAAGATTCTATCCACATCGGAATCTGTCCCGCGTGGGATAGTGATAGTGCCCGCTGCAGCTAGTATATCTTCTGCTTTAAGTCCGTTGCCCTGGCTAATTTTTTCTAATATATTAGAGATACTCTTGCCATCTAAACCACTTACAATGCCACTAAGCAAGCCAGAGCCTGTCGCACTTGCGGCTTTGGAGACTTTGTCTTTTAGTTTTTCTTGTATGCCTGTGTTAGTTTGCGCTTCTTTTTTTAATTCTTCAGCTATGTCTTTAAGGTCAGTTTTTCCATTACAACTCGTGCAACCCACTTCTGTGGCGAATTTTTCTAAGTCCGTTTTTTCAATGGTATCGCCACTTTTTTTATCAAAAAGATTGAGTAACGCATCAGCAAATACACCCTCGATTTTTGTGCTACCAAACATCACATTACCGCTCTGTGCTGTGGCTGTGGCAGTCGCACTCGTAACAGTCATAAATCTCGTTGTCTTCCCACTGCTACTGCTTACAGGGTCAAGGAGCTTTTCTTGTAAAACCTTACTAAAGCCTTTAATGTCGCTATTTGGGTCTAAAATCATACCAGCGGCTTGCCCGATATTTTGGTCTTTTACCTGCACGCCAAAGCTAAAGCCAAGTTTGGAACGCTTATCCGCACCAAGAAGCGCGGGGTTGTAGTAGATTCCCCACGCGGAGTTCTTCACCGCGACACCAGCACCGCCGATACCACTTGAGACACCACCCATAGTGCCAAACTCTAAACCAAACAAAAACGCACCAAAGCTAAGTGCTAGCGCAACTATTCTTTGTAATTCTTTCATAGTGCCCACCTTAAATTATAGGATTTCTTTCAATCTCCCTATTTAGAGAAACCAACTAACTTAAGTTTAGTTAAGAAATTATTATACCCCTTTTTTTGCATTTTGGGTGTGATTT
>CAKVEH010000086.1 GCA_934728205.1 uncultured Helicobacteraceae bacterium | reverse complement strand
GGTTAGAGATGTGCAGAGGTTTTTTTATCAACTTTTTTTATTTTTTGCTTATATTAGGATAAAAGGCGCGCCAGATGTGGGAGAAATTTTAGGCTTTAATCCTCCTAAGGCTATTATTGAGCGACAAAGTCGATATTGTATGAAATTAAAAGAGCGCGATTATATTGAAATTTTTGATTTGCTTAATTCGTGGGATTTGGAGGCAAAAAGTGGAAAAAGTAAAAATTCTGCAACGATTTTAATGAAAATTCAAGCAATGATTGGGTAGAATTAGCGTTTTTAACCTTGCTCTTTCTTGTAAAACCACTACAAATATCCAAAGATAGGTAGTTTCAAAGAAAGGGCGATAACCAAAAGGAGATGCAATGAAACACTACGAAACGATGTTTATCGTAAAACCGACACTACAAGAGGAAGAAATCAAAGTAAAAATTGATTTCTTTAAGGACATTATCACCAAAAATGAAGGTGTGATTGAAACCTTCTTGGATATGGGTATGCGCAATCTTGCTTATGAGATTAAGAAAAATCAGCGCGGATATTATTTTGTTATTTATTTTCAAGCTAATCCAAGCCTTATTGCCGAGCTAGAACGCAATTATAGAATCAACGAGGATATTTTGCGATTCCTCATTGTGAAGTATGAAAGCAAAAAAGAACAAAAAGCGTGGCAAACACTTGTAGATAGGGCAAATGGCAAAGTAGAAGCACCAAAGAGGAAGCCAAAAGAGCGTGTGAGCGCACCTGAGGATTCTCCAAAAGAGCAAGAATCTGTGGAAACCAAGCAAGAATCCACAGATTCTTAAGGTTGTATAATGTATAATAAAGTTATCATTATAGGTAATCTCACGCGTGATATTGAGGACATTCGCTATTTGCCAAGCGGAAGCGCAGTAGCCACATTAGGACTCGCATCAAACAGGCGATACAATAAGCAAGATGGCACAAAGGGCGAGGAAACTTGCTTTGTCGATGTGAAGCTATTTGGACGCACTGCAGAAGTCGCCAAACAATACCTAAGAAAGGGCTCAAAAGTGCTTATCGAGGGGCGATTGAATTTTGAAAGCTGGAGCGACCAAAGTGGACAAAAGCGTTCAAAACACACTATTATTGCTGAAAGTATGCAAATGCTTGATAGCAAGGGTGGTGGAGAATATAGCCAAAATGATGGATATAGCCAAGATTCCCAAAGTCAAGGTTATCAAAATTCACAACCACGCAACACACAGGCTAACGCGGGGGGATATAATCAAAATATCCCAGAAATTGACATAAATGACGAAGATATACCATTTTAAAGGAGAAACAATGGAAAAAAGAAAATATTCAAAGCGATATTGCCGATACACAGAGGCAGGGCTAGAGTTCATCGATTACAAAGATATTGAAATGCTAAAGCATTCACTCTCAG
Source organism: uncultured Helicobacteraceae bacterium (assembly GCA_934728205.1). Lineage (GTDB taxonomy): Bacteria > Campylobacterota > Campylobacteria > Campylobacterales > Helicobacteraceae > Helicobacter_F. The sequence continues at coordinate 4,608 of CAKVEH010000086.1, read as the reverse complement.
AGCGATACAAAATAATGCCTCGCCGACTCACAGGCAACACAAAAAAATGGCAAGAGCGCGTAGAAGTAGCGATTAAACGAGCGCGTCATATGGCATTGATTCCATATATTGTGGATAGAAAAAAGGTTGTTGAGAATCCTTTTAAGATTTAGCAAATTTACTTAACCTCGCTGGAATATTGTTTAATTTAGTAAATAATACCCAACAACAATATTTTAGGAAGGATTAAGTGTGGATACTTGGAGTATTTTTTTACTTTCTTGTGCTTTAGCGGCAGATGCGTTTGCTGTGAGTTTATGCAAGGGTTTTAGTGTGCGTAGCGTTACTCCTTAGCATTGTATAGTTGTTGCGTTATACTTTGGTGGATTCCAAGCTTTAATGCCCGCTTTGGGCTTTTTTCTTGGCATTCTATTTGCAAATTTTATCGCCGATTATGACCATTGGATTGCTTTTATCTTGCTTAGTTGTATTGGCTTTAAGATGATAAGAGAATCTTTCCAGCCACAAGAATGCGCAAGCGATAGTGATAAATTTGGATACAAAACAATGCTCCCTCTTGCGATTGCCACGAGTATTGATGCACTCGCGGTTGGAGTTAGCTTTGCAGTATTAGAGACAAATTTATTATTGAGCGTGGCTAGTATTGGTATTGTAACGGCTATTTTTTGTATTGTTGCACTCAAAATTGGGAATAAATTTGGATTATTTTTGGGGCGCAAGGCAGAATTTTTAGGCGGAGGAATTTTAGTGCTTTTGGGGACAAAGATTCTCACAGAACATCTCTTTTTTGATTCTTAAACTAAAGATTAAATTTATGTGTAATAAACGCGGTGTGAAATTCTTACTTGTATGTGTTACATTAAGCGGTGCTTATGGCATTGATTGGACAAATTCTACTCTACCGACAAGTATCACACTCAATGGCGGACAAAGAAATGATAGCGTAAGCTCTATAAAAAGCCCACAAGGCTGGCAAATGACTACCATAGGACTAAATCGCAATCCACACCTAAGCATAAGTGGCACAGCAGGCTCGCAATATGTGCTCACAATCAAAGATACCACCACGACTTTTTATTCGGGCGGATTTAGCGTGGCTAGCGGGATTCAAAGCGCGATTATGAGCGCACATACACTTGCAATTCAAAGTGGTAGCGTGAGTGTAGGCAATGGAGCGACTTTTAATGTGATTTCAAGCGGGACTACGATAAATCCGCAAGGCTCGGAATATGGTGGCGAATCCAAAGTGCGATTTTCGCGTGGCAGTTCGCTTGAGTTAGCACAAAATGCCAAAGTGGATTTTAGCAATGCCAAATTTTTTATCCACGATGGGAGCACAAACCTTTCGCAAGGCGCAAATCTAACTATATCCGCCACAACGATTCGCTTTCAAAATAGCGTTGTTAGTAACGGCGGGAGTGTGAATCTAACGGGTAATGTCTATAATGTCGGTTATTCAGGTAGCATTCAAAGCAATTCAGTGTCAAATTTCACACTAAACGGCGGAAGCGTAACAATCACGGGTAATTTTTACAACGGAATAGAATCAAAAGATATGAGCGTGGATACTACGGGCAATGTATTGTTTAATGCCTTTGACCCTGCCTTTGGTGGTGGTGGGAATCTTGTTATTACAAATGGTGGCACGATGAGCATTACAGGGACATTGATTTCGCAAATGGGCGGAGATTCTATACAAGGGGGCGGGATATATAATCCGCGCAATTCCACTATTTCAATCTATGGCGGGACGCTTCAAGTTGGGACTTTGCAAAATAAAAGCGGTAGCACGCTTACATTTGGGATACAAAATGGCGTAATGGGAAAACTCGCAGGGAATCTCACCAATAATGGTGGGAGTGTGGTTGTGGATTTCTCTGGTGCAAATGATGGGCAAACCTATCAATTCATCACAGGCACAACAGGTGGAGCAAATATAACCTATACCAACGCAGACTTTGCTAATATCACCCTTAATGGTGGAAATGCCACTTACAACTTAGATTCTACAAAAGTAAATGCCTTTATGCAAAGGTTGGTTGGCAATGAACGCGCAATTTTTGAAGTAAATAAGGCTGTATTGGGAAATCACATTTACTCAAGTGGAAGTAGTGAGCAAATTAAGCAATATATAAGCAACACCAATCAAAGCATAAATGATATTATAAATGCTCCATTTAGCGCACTTTTTAGCCTTAAAAATGCAAATGCTAATTTTGTGGATTCTAAGGGGGGGGGGCAGGAGAGAATCTAAAAGTCGGTGTGATTAGCTCAAAATTTCTCGCTGGAAATCACGGAAATAATGTCGGCACACTTATTGGGGTGCAAGTGGATAGCAAAATGCTTAACACAACTTTTAGTGTAAGTTATGGTAAGGCAAACATAGAGCATACAAACAGCGCGCAGTCTATCACACACACAAGTCATAACATTATGCTTAGAGCTACACAAACTATCGAACTCTCACAAGCTATAAATTTTCTCTTGGGTGGAGCGTATTTTAGCTCATTTGGAGAGGTAAGTCGTCATAATACATTTGTGCAATCTCGCACAAATACTTCCCAAGATATGAGCATTATTCAAATAGATTCTTTGTTGTTTAAGACATTTTCTATGGGTGAGCGCATTGCATTTACGCCTTATGCGGGATTACACCATTATGTGTATAGCATAGAAGCATTCAAGGAAAATGCTTCTAATGCCTTGCAAACACACACAAATAGTTTTTATGCACTTGGGGTAGGGATTGGAATCAAGGGAAATTATTCGCTTAATGGTTATAATATATTTGGAAAGGTTCATTATGAGGTTATGACTATGGAGGAAAACAAAAACATCAAAGTCCTCTATGGCGCACAAAGTTTGACTTATGCTCTGCCACTTTACAATACGCTCAATATCTCTTTGGGTGGAAGTTTTACTATGGCAAACAATATTTTTATCGATGTGGGTGGATTTTTTGTGGATTATGGTATCAACAATACAATAGGACTAAATGCTTCGCTAAGAAAGGAATTTTAGAATCACAAAATTATACAATACAAGAAAATCGCGCGCTAGCTTTTATTGTTATCAATGGTTTTGTTACCCTCAGTAATGGTAGAGACCTTCCCCCACATTAAGCGATATTTGCGCTTCATAAATTCCACTTCCTCTCTTGCGTGTTCGAGCTCTTGACGCAAGGTTTCCATTGTCTTTTTATCATCGTCATAGACTTCTTGCATTGATACAAGGGCATCTTTTAGGAATGTGTTTTCATTTTTAAACGCGCTAATAGTTTCATCTTTGCTTGCAATCACTTTGTCGTGCAGGTTTAGAATAGTTGCAATAGTTTTTTCGACAAACATAGGATTGAGCTCGCCCTCACTTACAAGGCTGCCTTGCACGCGCTTGATAAGCGCGTAAGTCCCGCTACTTGCATCAATAAGTATTGTTTCTGCGTCTTTTTTCGTGCTAAGTGTGCCAGATTCTATAAGTTCGTTGATTTTATCCTTGCTTAATCCTGAAAGTTGAGCAAATTCATCAATGCTAATCCAAGTGTTAGAGGCTTGGATATTTGCGGGCACAGCAGTTGGCTGTGCTTGTGGTGAAGCGACTTGCATATTTGGAGAATCTCCATCTACACTTATCTCACTTACTTCATTTGGTGGCATTTCATTTGACGGTATCTGATTTTCTGACATTTTATCCTCTTAGTAATACTTGGATTTCTTGTGAGCTTTGCTCTAAATCTTTTAGCCTGTTAGCGCGTTCATCGCTAAGTTTTTTAGCAAGATGAGAATCTCGTAGGCTTAGTATTTGCATTGCTAAATGTGCGGCATTTATCGCTCCAGCCTTGCCTATCGCCATAGTCGCCACAGGCATACCGCTTGGCATTTGCACTGTGGCAAGTAGAGAATCTAGCCCATTGATAGCACTTTGTGTGCTAGTAAGCGGGACGCCAACTACAGGCTTGCAAGTTTGCGCAGCAACCGCACCCGCCAAGTGTGCTGCCATACCAGCTGCCGCGATAAAAACTTGCGCTCCGCGAGATTGAGCGTCTTTTATATAATCCTTTGTGCGTTCAGGAGAGCGGTGAGCGGAGGATATGATGAGTTCATAAGGCACACCAAACTTTTCTAAAAGTTTGGCACATTCGCTCATTACTTCATAATCACTTTTGCTCCCCATAATAATGCTGACAAATTCCATTGCATTCCTCTAGTGATGATTGTTTTATGAATAATAAGCAAATTTTAATCCTTAAACTTCTTAAAGCATAAATACTTGAGTATTTTGCAAAAATTTTCCCTATAAAATAAGATTTTATTTTAGATTCTCTGTGGATTTTGTGCTAGACTTGCAATCACTGACACAAAAAGAGATTTAAGGAGATAAAATGGCATTTTGCAATACATTAAAAACTTGTCTTAAGTATTTGCTTGTAGGTGTTGTTTCTCTCGCATTTTTTGGTTGCACGCAAAAGAAAGTTTTTATCAGCACTCTTGATTCTCAATCTAATCGCTATGGCACACAAGAAAAGGCTTATACAAACGGCGTTATGCTTGTTACTTCTACAAAGACTCATTCTTCTGTGCGTTTTGAAGTCGCCCAAGAGCAACTCAACAA
>CAKVEH010000085.1 GCA_934728205.1 uncultured Helicobacteraceae bacterium | reverse complement strand
AGGATACTCTATCCAGCCAATTTCACTTTCAATCTCTTTGAGTTCTTTGAGTTTTCTGCTGCCAATTCTTTTACCCGAAGCTAAAATCAAATTGCCCTTAGAATCTTTAATGTCAAATTCCGCACGCGCACCGATATTATCCACACTAAAAGGAATAAGATATTTACCACCCTTGCCACTTTTAGCCTTTTCAAAGCGCACGGCAAGTTTGGGATAAAAAATGTTTAAAATATCTTGCTTTGTGTAACCAAGCGCACGCAAAACAATGGTTACGGGAACTTTACGGCGTTTGTTAATCCGTGCATACAGCACATCTTTAGCATCATACTCAAAATATAACCAAGCACCTCTATCTGGGATAATTTGTCCTGTATAAATGAGCTTGTTTGATGAAGTGTTTGACTCCTCTTCTTTAAAAATCACGCCCGGACTTCTGTGGAGTTGATTTACCACCACGCGTTCCACGCCGTTAATAATAAAGCTTGTGCGGTCAGTCATAAGCGGAATCTCACGCACAAAAATACTTTGCTCCTTTACATCTTTGACACCGAGTTTATCGCCCGTTTTTTCATCTTTTTCCCAAAAGATAAGACGAATTTTCATCTTAAGCGGAATGGCATAAGTAATCCCTCGCACCATCGCTTCAGTCGTGGTATATCTAGGCTTGCCAAACTCGCAACCTGCGTATTCTAAAGTAATGCGCCCCTGTGCATCTTGAATAGGAAAAATGGACTTAAAGACTTTTTCAATCCCACTTTCCTTACTAGAATCTATGCTTAAAAAATCATTATAGCTATCCCTTTGTAGCAACAAAAGGTCTGGCACTTCTGGAATCTGAGAACTTTTTGTAAAATCTAATCGTAGTCTATTTTTTAGTATGTTTTGCTTCGACATTACCCATCCTTGCTTTAATTTACTAGCTAATACCCTAGAAAAATTCCACTCAATGCTACTTGTGGAATTTTCCTAACATATTGCAACTTTGATAACTTTACTAAAAGTCATCAATCCGCCACACATTTAAGATTCTTGCATTTGTATGCCACACCCAAAGGCACGAAGCCTAAGGGCACAACTCAAATATGGTGCGATTACTTAATTTCTGCTTTCGCACCTGCATCTTCAAGTTTTTTCTTAAAGGCTTCTGCATCTTCTTTGCCTACGCCTTCTTTAAGTGTGCTAGGTGTTTGTTCAGTAGCATCTTTTGCTTCTTTTAATCCAAGTCCTGTAATCTCTCGCACAGCTTTAATCACAGCGATTTTGTTTGCACCTGCATCAAGGAGAATGACATTAAACTCTGACTTCTCCTCTGCTGCGCCACCGCCACCAGCTGCTGCGCCACCGCCACCAGCAACCACTGTGGGTGCTGCTGAAACACCAAATTTTTCTTCAAATGCTTTTACAAGCTCTGAAAGCTCCAAAACCGATAGATTCCCAATGTATTCTAATACTTCTTCTTTTGTGATAGCCATTTTATGCTCCTTTAATTTTGTTTTTGTTTTGCTAAATTATCAAGCCCCGTAACGAAATATCGCGCAGGCGCACTCCACACGGACAGTAACATACCAATAAGCTCTTGCTTGCTTGGAAGTTTTGAAATGCTAACGATATGTGATTTCTCCACAATCGCGCCATCAAAATATCCAAACTTCACGCTAAAGTTCTCTTCATTTGCATCTGCAAATTTACAAACAACCTTTGCCAATGCTATTTGGTCGCTACTCCAAATGAAAATATTTGTGCCATTTAGTTCGCTCTGTGGATATTTCGCATTGTTCATTGCGATTGTCGCCAAAGTGTTTTTGATTACTTGGACTTTAATGTCATTCTCACGAGCTTGCGCACGCAAAAATTCCAATTTCGCAACGCCCAATCCCTTATAATCGCATACAATCATTGAGCTAGCTTTCTCAAACTCGGCACTTAAGCTCTCAACAGTCTGAATCTTTTCTTGCTTCGTCATTCACTCTCCTTTCAGACCAAATCTCACATAGGGTTTGCTTTTAAGCGTTAAAACGCCCCGATGATCTTCAATCTAAGATAAATTGCCTATAATGTCCTCTACTTCGTATCCATCAACTCTTGAGAATCTAGCTTCACACTAGGACTCATTGTAAGAGATAGCGAACCACTTTTAATATACTTGCCTTTTGCAGAGCTTGGCTTTAAGCGGTTGATTGCTCGCACAAACTCAAGCATATTTTCTCTAATTTTTTCTTCTTGGAAACTTGCCTTGCCAATGGGTGCGTGAATGATTCCCTTTTTATCCACACGAAAATTCACTTGTCCGCTTTTGGCATTTGATACAGCCTTGCTGACATCTGCGGTAACGGTGCCTGTCTTTGGGTTTGGCATAAGTCCCTTTGGTCCTAAAATTCTACCAACCTTACCAACAAGTGCCATCATATCAGGTGTGGCGATAACCATATCAAAGTTCGTGTTGCCATTTTTTATCTCTTCAGCCAAATCATCTGCCCCGACAATATCTGCCCCTGCCGCTTTTGCTTCATCAGCTTTCACTCCCTTTGCAAACACCGCTACACGCACGGTCTTACCCGTGCCGTGTGGTAGCACAACCGCCCCACGAATCATTTGGTCAGCGTGTCGAGGGTCAACTCCCAATCGCAATGCAATCTCCACCGTCTCATCAAATTTCGCCGAAGCAAGAGACTTCACTACACCAACGCCACTTTGCACATCATAAATCTTTGCAGAATCTACCTTAGAGTGCAAATTTTGTAATCTTTTTGTTGTCTTTTTTGCCATTTTAAACTCCATTTACTCTACAAATTTAATCCACAATTTCCACGCCCATAGAGCGAGCACTTCCAGCCACGATTTTTTTAGCAGCTTCAATATCTGTGGCGTTTAAATCTTGCATTTTAGATTCTGCAATTTCTTGCAACTGCTTTTGTGTAAGCTTACCAACTTTGTTTTTAAGTGGATTGTCCGAACCCTTTGATAGATTGATAGCCTTTTTGATTAAATCCGTTACAGGTGGCTTTTTGGTAATAAATGAAAAACTCTTATCTTGATACACGGTAATAATCACGGGGATATTAAAATTACCCATATCTTTGGTTTTTTCATTAAACGCTTTGCAAAATTCCATAATATTTATGCCTCTTTGCCCTAAAGCTGGGCCTACGGGCGGTGATGGATTTGCTTTGCCTGCGGGGATTTGTAACTTCAGTTCGCCTACTACTTTTTTTGCCATAATGTCCTTCCTAAATTAAATGATTTTCTCTACTTGAGAGTATGGAATCTCCACAAGTGTATTACGATTAAAAATAGAAACATTAAGTTTTAGCTTGCGCTGCTCAATGTCATACTCCTCCACGGTTGCAGTGAAGTTCGCAAACGGACCATCAACGATGCGCACCACTTCGCCATTTTCAAAAAAGATTTTTGGCTTGGGCGCAGCAGGATTCTTAATTTTCTCTAAAATCTTGTTAATATCCGCTTCGCTTAGAGGTGTGGGCTTATTTTGCTCACCAATGAAGCGTCCAACGCGTGGCAAAGACTGAATCAAATGCCACAGCTGTGTGTCCAAATCAACCTTGATAAACACATAACCCGGATAAAGGCTTCGCTGAGTAACCTTCTTTCTCTCGTCATACACACCCTCAGTCGGCACGACAATTTCCTCAAATCGCTCTTGGATTCTATTTTCCTTGATGAGATTCTCTATCGCGCGCTTTACTGATTGCTCGCTACCAGAATAAGTCTGTATCGCATACCACTCCACACCAACTCCTTAAAAAATTATGACAAAATGCTCGTTACAGAAGCAGACAAAATGGCATCAACTAATGCTAAAAACAATGCAATAACTATCACCACAGCAACCACAGATATAGAAGCGTTGCGCACCTGCTCCTTTGTAGGACGGATAACCTTGCTTAGCTCCTCTCTAGCGTTTCTATAATAAGTTATTATTTTTTTCATATCTCTCTCTTTTGCACTTAGCTATGGCGGGCCAGGAAGGACTCGAACCCTCAACATTCGGTTTTGGAGACCGACGCTCTACCATTGGAGCTACTGACCCTTCCCTTAAGCCATTTATATGGAATCTAGCGCGTATCAAAGACTCCACAAAGATGATACACGCTACAATATCCTAGCTTTTAAGCTTTACTTCCTTGTGAATAGTGTGTCTATTCAAACGAGGGCAAAACTTTTTGAGCTCCAGTTTTTCTGTATTTGTTTTCGCATTCTTGGTGGTAGAATAGTTTATATCACCACATTCCGAACACTTAAGTCCCACCTTGATGACATTTCCCTTTGCCATTTTCTTGCCTTACTCGATGATTTTTGTTACCACGCCAGCACCGACAGTCCTACCGCCCTCGCGGATAGCAAATCGTGTCCCTTCCTCCAGCGCAATTGGGTTGATAAGCTCAACGGTAATCTTTACATTATCGCCGGGCATAACCATTTCCACACCACTAGGCAAAGTAATTGAGCCTGTTACATCGGTAGTGCGCACATAGAATTGCGGGCGGTAACCATTAAAGAATGGAGTGTGTCGCCCACCCTCATCTTTTGAAAGCACATAAATTTCACCTTCAAATTTCTTATGTGGTGTGATTGAGCCGGGCTTACAGAGCACCATACCACGCTCGACTTCCTCTTTTTTTGTGCCTCGCAACAAGATTCCGACATTATCGCCAGCCTCACCCTTATCAAGCTCTTTTCTAAACATTTCCACACCTGTAACAGTGGTTTTTTGTGTATCGCTGATTCCCACGATTTCTACTTCATCGCCCACTTTTACTACACCACGTTCAATCCTACCTGTAACGACCGTTCCGCGTCCAGCGATTGAAAACACATCTTCCACAGGCATTAGGAAAGTCTTTTCTGTATCTCTTTGTGGTGTTGGGATATATTTATCCACTTCAGCCATAAGAGCAAGAATCTTCTCTCCCCACTCGCCGACATTGCCAGCTTTAGCTTCTTCAAGTGCTTTAAGCGCAGAACCCGCCACGATTGGTGTATCATCACCGGGGAACTCATACGCACTTAGCAATTCACGCACTTCCATTTCTACCAAGTCAAGCAATTCTTTATCATCAACCATATCTTGTTTGTTTAAAAACACCACGATATATGGCACGCCTACTTGACGAGAAAGCAAAATATGCTCGCGTGTTTGAGGCATAGGGCCATCAGCAGCAGACACGACCAAAATCGCGCCGTCCATTTGCGCCGCACCTGTAATCATATTTTTGACATAGTCGGCGTGTCCGGGACAATCCACGTGTGCGTAGTGGCGATTCTCTGTCTCATACTCGATGTGAGAAGTCGCAATAGTAATACCTCTTTCCTTTTCTTCAGGAGCATTATCGATATTGTCATAATCTTTAAGCTCCGCAAGACCTTTTGTTGCCAACACAGCTGAAATAGCAGCACTTAGCGTTGTTTTGCCGTGGTCGACATGCCCGATTGTTCCGACATTGACGTGTGGCTTACTTCTGTTAAATTTCTCTTTTGCCATAATTTTCTCCTTATCATAGATTTGTAAAGCACGGAATCTACGGCAAATTCAATGCTTTATGTGAAAAACTGGAGCCCATAAGCGGGATTGAACCGCCGACCTCTTCCTTACCAAGGAAGTGCTCTGCCACTGAGCTATATGGGCTTAACTTTATGAAGCGAGATTCTATACACATTTCATTAACAAAAGTGCAATGAAGAATCAGCTCCCAGATTGGAGCGGGAAACGGGGCTCGAACCCGCGACCCTCAGCTTGGAAGGCTGATGCTCTAGCCAACTGAGCTATTCCCGCAAACTTCAAACTACTATCCCAAACCCATTAAGAATTGCCTTAGGCAATTTCTATTCCAATGGTGGTGAGTCGTGGATTCGAACCACGGAAGACATAGTCAGCAGATTTACAGTCTGCCCTCGTTGGCCACTTGAGTAACTCACCAAAGACAAAAATCAAATAGGACAGCTAAACACTGGTCAAACACTGAAAGCAGAACACTGCTAGAGTTTGAATGGAGCTGGCTAAGGGACTTGAACCCCCGACCCTCTGCTTACAAGGCAGATGCTCTACCAACTGAGCTAAGCCAGC